>NZ_JAMYNS010000010.1:0-254939 GCF_040319125.1 Mesorhizobium sp. M0938
CTGGGTTTGGGATAATTCTACCAACCACCCCCCTTGACCCGATTCATCGCGGGTACTTTTTCCCGCCCGGGGCCCAAATGTCCCCCACCGTCGCTCTAACACATTGAATCTCCGCATCGTACTTTCCGAAAATCGATTCCGATTTTCGGGTCGGTGCGGTAGAGAAAGGCAGAATCGGGAGCATGCCATGGCCGAAGCCACCTACGACAGCAACAATATCTTCGCGAAAATCCTGCGCGGTGAAATCCCATCGCACTGCGTCTATGAAGATGACGCGGTTGTCGCCTTCATGGATGTAATGCCGCAAGGGCCGGGTCATACGCTGGTTGTGCCGAAAGCGCCGTCGCGCAACCTGCTTGACGCGGATCCGGCAACGTTCGGCCCACTCTTCACAATTGTTCAGAAGGTTGCGGTGGCGGCGAAAGAGGCCTTCGATGCCGATGGCGTCACAGTCATGCAGTTCAACGAGCCCGCTTCGGGCCAGACCGTCTATCACCTCCATGTGCATGTCATTCCACGCTTCGAGGGCACCCCCTTGAAGCCGCATAGCGGTCAGATGGAGAAGCCGGAAGTGCTGGCTGAGAACGCGGGCAAAATACGAACGGCGCTGGGAAACTGAATCCGGGACATATCGCCTCCGGGTCTAGCTCTCCATCCAACAAAAAAGCCCCGTTGCCGGGGCTTTTTTGCTTTCAGACCGTCAACCCTTGCGGGGCAGTTGCGGCACCAGGCTGCGCTTGCTGCCATCCTTGCCCTTGGGCTCCGGCTTCTGCGCGATCGCCTTTTTCGCGACGGGCTTCTTGACCGCAGCTTTCTTGGGCTTCGGCGAGTCGTCCGGTTCTTCCTTCTTCGGCTTGACCGGCGCCTCGTCGGCGAGAGACTCGAGCTTCAGGCCGGTCTCGCCGGTCTCCTTCCTCTCGACGGTGACGCGCACCGTACCGCCCTTCTTGAGCTTGCCGAACAGCACCTCGTCGGCCAACGGCTTCTTGATGTGCTCCTGGATAACCCGGCCGAGCGGCCGAGCACCCATGCGCTCGTCATAGCCCTTCTCGGCCAGCCAGGCGATCGCCTCTTGCGACAGGTCGAAGGTGACGCCACGCTCTGAGAGCTGGGCCTCGAGCTGCATGACGAACTTCTGCACCACCTGGTGGATGACCGGAACCGGCAGCGAGCCGAAGGGGATGATCGCATCGAGACGATTGCGGAACTCCGGCGTGAACAGCCGGTTGATCGCCTCGACATCGTCCCCTTCGCGCTTGGTCGAGCCGAAACCGATCGCCGCGCGCTGCGCATCCGAGGCGCCCGCATTGGTGGTCATGATCAGGATGACGTTGCGGAAGTCGATCTGCTTGCCGTTGTGGTCGGTCAGCTTGCCATGGTCCATGACCTGCAACAGGATGTTGAACAGGTCCGGATGCGCCTTCTCGACCTCGTCCAGCAGCAGCACGCAATGCGGATGCTGGTCGACGCCGTCGGTCAACAGGCCGCCCTGGTCGAAGCCGACATAGCCGGGGGGCGCGCCGATCAGCCGCGAGACGGTGTGGCGTTCCATATATTCCGACATGTCGAAGCGGATCAGCTCGACACCGAGCGAGGCGGCGAGCTGCTTTGCCACTTCGGTCTTGCCGACGCCCGTCGGTCCCGAGAACAGATAGGAGCCGATCGGCTTCTCCGGCTCGCGCAGGCCGGCCCGCGCCAGCTTGATCGCCGAGGTCAACGCCGTGATCGCGGTATCCTGACCGTAGACGACGCGCTTCAGCTCGACGTCGAGACCGGCCAGCACCTTCTCGTCGTCGGCGGAAACCGTCTTCGGCGGAATGCGGGCGATGGTGGCGATCGTCGCTTCGATCTCCTTGATGCCAATGGTCTTCTTGCGCTTGGCCTCTGGCACCAGCATTTGCGAGGCGCCGGTCTCGTCGATCACGTCGATCGCCTTGTCCGGCAGCTTGCGGTCGTTGATATAGCGGGCCGACAGTTCGACCGAAGCCTTGATCGCCTCAGCCGTGTAGCGAACCTTGTGGAACTCCTCGAAATAGGGCTTCAGGCCCTTCATGATCTCGATGGCGTCCTCAATGGTCGGCTCATTGACGTCGATCTTCTGGAAGCGCCGCACCAACGCGCGATCCTTCTCGAAGAACTGGCGGAACTCCTTGTAGGTGGTCGAGCCGATGCAACGGATCGTTCCGGACGACAGCGCCGGCTTCAACAGATTCGACGCATCCATGGCGCCGCCCGACGTCGCCCCTGCCCCGATCACGGTATGGATCTCGTCGATGAACAGAACAGCGCCCGGATAATCCTCGAGTTCCTTGACGACCTGCTTCAGCCGCTCCTCGAAATCGCCGCGGTAGCGTGTGCCGGCCAGCAATGTCCCCATGTCGAGGGCGAAGATGGTGGCGTTATGCAGCACTTCGGGCACGTCGCCCTCCACGATGCGCTTGGCAAGGCCTTCGGCGATCGCCGTCTTGCCGACGCCGGGATCACCGACATAGAGCGGATTGTTCTTGGAGCGGCGGCACAGCACCTGAATGGTGCGGTTGATCTCGGACTCGCGGCCGATCAGCGGATCGATCTTGCCGGCCTTGGCCTTGTTATTCAGATTGACGCAATAGGCGGTCAGCGCGTCCTGCTGCTGCTTTTTCTTGCCGCCGTCCTCTTGCGGCTCGGCACCGCTCTGGCCGCCCTGCTCGTCGTCGGCGCCGCGCGGCGACCGGGTTTCGGATGCGCCGGGACGCTTGGCGATGCCGTGCGAGATGTAGTTGACCGCATCGTAGCGGGTCATCTGCTGTTCCTGCAGGAAATAGGCGGCATGGCTCTCGCGCTCGGCGAAGATGGCAACGAGCACGTTGGCGCCGGAGACCTCCTCGCGGCCGGACGACTGCACATGGATCACCGCGCGCTGGATGACGCGCTGGAATCCGGCCGTCGGCTTGGAATCCTCATCGTAGCCGGTGACGAGATTGTCGAGTTCGGTGTCGATATAGGTGAGAACCGTGTGCTTCAGCTCGTCGAGATCGACGTTGCAGGCGCGCATGACCGCGGCCGCCTCGGTGTCGTCGATGAGCGCGAGCAGCAAATGTTCAAGGGTTGCGTATTCGTGGTGCCGCTCATTAGCGAGCGTCAGCGCCTGGTGAAGCGCCTTTTCCAGGCCTTGGGAGAAAGCCGGCATGTTACCTCACTTCTTCTCCATCACGCATTGCAGCGGATGCTGATTCTGTCGGGCGAAATCCATGACCTGAGACACTTTGGTCTCGGCCACCTCGAATGTATAGACCCCGCACTCGCCCACTCCATGATTGTGAACATGTAGCATGATGCGTGTGGCGGCTTCGCGGTCCTTCTGGAAAAAACGCTCCAGCACGTGAACCACGAACTCCATGGGCGTGTAGTCGTCGTTGAGAATGAGGACCCGATAAAGGCTAGGCTTCTTGGTCTTGGTTTTGGTGCGCGTGATCACAGCCGTGCCGCGACCGGCCTCGTTGCCGTCGCCGCCGTTTTGCATACGCACCACATCCCTTGTGGCAGTCAAACCTGTAGTCACGTAGTCCTGCCTTTTCGAAATCCCCATGCGAGCTCGACATGTAGGTGTTCGATGGACGATTTTAAGCCCTTCTGTTTAGCTGACAATATGGCTAGGTGGCCAAACTTGACCGATTTTCGAAATCGTGAAGCCAGCAGAGCCCACTGATTTCAAATTGCCACGAAAAAACCCGGCCGCGCGTTCGCGACCGGGTCTGTCCTGCAGGCCCGAGGGCCATCTTTACGTCTTATAGCGAAATTATTTCGCTTTTGCGACGATTGATTCGAACGGCTTGTAGGCCTCTTTGGCGAGTTCGGCATAGAGATCGCCGATCTTGGTGGCTTCGGAAACGAAAGATTCGTAGGACTGCTTGGCAAAGTCGGACTGGATCTCGATCGCCTTCTCCAGCGACTTGGCTGACAGAAGCTTCTCGGCTGCTGCGCTGCCGGCTTCGAAGCTTTTCTTGGTGTACTCGCCCGCCTCGGTGGCGATGGCCTGCGCACTTTTGGAAAAGGATGCGAAGCTCTTCAATCCGGTATCGGCAAATTCCTTGCCGTATTTGCTGAAATCTTCATAGGTCTGGGTCATTTCACGCATTCCTTGACGGTTGCCATTGAACAGGCCCTGTCCGGGCCGCTTGTGCAATGCAAGCAATGTATTGTGCAGCGCACAAAAAGTCAATGTTTTGCCGGATGCGGCCCCGACACAACGGCCCGTCATACCCGCAGGGTAGCCGACCCAGCGCATCGGTAATGGCTAAAATTCGAATAAACAAAAGCTCAAGCCCGAAGAAAATGGTGAACGGAGCGGTTACCATAAACGGATTGGTAACGCTGGCCGCGATAGCGTGGCTTGGAGTGGGGCAGGACCTTTGCCGCCTCCAACGCAACAAAAATTCAAAGGAACCATCGGTGCGTCAGGCGTTGTCGGGCATTTTTTCCAAATCCGCGTCCTCTTTGAAAACGGTCATAATCCTCGCCTTGGCGATGACATTCGTCGTTGCCGACGCTACTTCGTCCATGGCGGCCAGGTCGGCGGCCATCGTCATCGATGCCAAGACCGGCAAGGTGCTTTATTCCTCGAATGCCGATGGCCGGCGCTATCCCGCCTCGCTCACCAAGATGATGACGCTTTACCTGGCCTTCGAGGCCATGGCGAAGGGCAAGATCAGCAAGAACTCCCGGGTCGTCTTCTCGGCCAATGCTGCTGCAGAACCGCCGACGAAACTCGGTGTCAGGCCGGGCGGCGCGATCACGGTCGAAACAGCGATCCTATCGATGGTGACCAAGTCGGCAAACGACTCTGCAACGGCGCTCGGCGAACTCCTCGGCGGCAATGAAACCAATTTCGCCCAGATGATGACAGCCAAGGCGCGGGCGCTGGGCATGAAGGGGACCGTTTTTCGCAACGCCCACGGATTGCCAAATCCCGGCCAGTTCACGACCGCGCGCGACATGGCGGTGCTCGGCATCGCGCTGCGGGAGCATTTTCCTCAATATTACGGTTATTTCTCGCAGCGTTCCTTTCTCTACGGCCGCAAGCGCATCAACGGCCATAATCGCTTGCTTGGGCGCATCAAGGGCGTCGACGGCATCAAGACGGGCTACACTCGGGCCTCGGGCTACAATCTCGTCTCGTCGGTCGACGACGGCGACCGCCGCATCGTCGCGGTGGTAATAGGCGGCAAGTCCGGCGGCAGCCGCGACAACCAGATGGCCGAATTGATCAACACCTACATGCCGAAGGCGTCGTCGCGCGGCAGCGGCATGCTGATCGCCAAGGCAAGCGGCGGCAATCCGATCACCGCGCTGGCAAAGGTGTTCCTGCCCAAGCGCGATGCGCCGACGCCGGACAGCAGGCCGGACGACGACGTCATTGCCTCCCTTGTTGAGGAAACCGAACCCGGCGTTGAGGAAACCGAGCCCGACGTTGAAGAAATCACCCCCGTCGTCCAGACCACGCCCGTCTCTCGGGCCAAAAAAATCACCACAGTGGCCGCAGCCTCGGCGGACGACGTAGCGACCGCACGGGTCGCAGCAGCCTACGCCGAACCGGCGGCAGCGGTCGACCCCGTCAACACGGCATCGGTGCCGTCCGGCTGGGCAGTTCAGGTCGCCTCCTCGCCAAAACAGTCCGAAGCCCAGGCGCTCCTGGACGAGACGAGCAAGCAGGCGCCTTCGGTCCTGGCCGATGCTGCGGGCTTCACCGTCCCCTTCGAAAAGGACGGCGTCACCTATTACCGCGCCCGGTTCGGCTTTGATTCCAAGACTGCCGCCTGGAAGGCCTGCAACGCCCTGAAGAAAAAGAAAATCGAGTGCTACGCCGTCCAGCAGTAGCGGCGTGGCGATGATCTCCCGGAAAATTCTGCGTCGAAGGAGACTAGTTGTGATTGGAGAGCAAGACGTCCTTGGCTTCGTTGATCCGCGCCGCCAGAAACGACGTGCCGCCGATATCGGGGTGCAGGCGCTGCATCAGGCGGCGGTGCGCCTTGCGGACATCCGCCGCGGCGGCCCCCGCTTCAAGACCAAGGACCTTGTAGGCCTCCTCCTTAGTCATGGCGCCCGAACCTGGCGAAACACCCAGCCCTTCGCCACCATTCGCCTCAGCGTCTTTGCGCCAGATGGGAAACCTGCCGTCAAGATACGTCTCTAGCAGCTGGCGGCTCTCCGGGTCGCCGGGCAGTTCGCGGTAAAGCTGCTGCAATTCCGCAAGGCTCATCGTGCCTAGCATCTTGCCTTCATGCCGGCCGGCGAGCACGAGCCCCTCCAGACTGCCGGTATCGTGATCAAGCTCCATTTCGAGTGCCGCGGTGCGCACCGTCGAACGCTTGCCAGGCTCGAGTTTCGCCGTCGGCCGCTTCATCCGCATGGACCCATACCAGGCGAGCGCCATCGACAGGATCAGCCCGCCGATGCCTTCGCGACCGACCAGAAGCACTGCGACGCCGACCAGTCCCAGCAGGACGGGCCCAAGCGTCCTCATCGCGCCTGCTAATCTCGCGGGATCGGCACGGAGAAAGATCGTGAGCACGCCGAGCAGCACCAGAAGCAATGCCACGAATGCGATAATCGCGCCCATTATTTCCTGCCACCCCGCAGATTTTCGATCATCAGCCGGTCTTCCGGCCTGCCCCTGGCCTCGAGTGCCTTCAGCCCGCCGGTCGCAAACACCGCGACCGCCGAAAGCAGGTTGGCCAAGGTTGTGGCGGCCCGTCGATCAAAGCGGAACCAAGCTCCTCTGGACAGCCGCGCAATTTCCTTGAACGCCTTCTCCGCACCGGAATCATGGCCCTCCTGAAAGACAAAGACAGGAACGCCATGCAGGCCGAGGCTGCCGGCCTTTTCAGCTAGGTCATCTATGTTTTCTTCCATCGCATCGCCGATATAGACCAATGCGTTGACCTTGGTCGCCGCCGTCTGTTTGAGCGTATGGGCGAGCACCTTGCCGATCTGAGTGTGGCCGCTGCGGCATTCGATCCGGGTCATCAGCTGCTTCAGGGCGCCGGTATCGGTGACGAAAGCGGATGAGCGGCACTCGCCAAGACCACGAAAATAGACGAGTTGCACGCTGAGCGCCCCGGCCCTGCCAACGGCGTCGAACATCTCGCCCTGCAACGCGCAGGCGAGATCCCATGTTGGCTGGCGGCTCATCGTCGCGTCGAGTGAAAGGATCAGCCTCCCAGAACCGGTCGCGGATGAAGCGAGTGTTCTGGCCTGACGGATAAAGGCATCGATCTCGCCTGTGCTCGATTGGGACTCGATCGGCGCAGGATTGTCCTTTGCAGGCACGGGCTGCTGCTTCTTGTCGCTCATGATATTCAAGATGTGGCGTTGTCGCACAGCTTGCAAGCCCAGCACGAGGCGACCTTGAGGGCCAGCGATCCCGGCAGCTTTGAAATCTTTGGCTCTCTCAGAGAAGGCCGAGATCGGCAAGCTCGCGCCTAAGCTTCGGCGGCATCTCGACCAATCCCGCTTTGCCCTTGCCGAGATCGGCCGGTGCGTCCGAGGGTTTCAGGTAGCGCCAGCCCTGAAAGGCACGGCGCGGCTGCCAGTCGGTGCGCACGATCGCGGGATCGAGGATCAGGTGACAGCGGCCGATGCCCTCGTCATCGGTGAAAGGACGGATCTCCGTGATCAACTGGCGACATTGCACACTGCCCTTGATCACCCAGTAGAGGGAACCACCATCAGTAACCTCGACGCCGCGCGTCGGCATCATGCGGGTGGTGTGATAATGCTCGACCGGTTCACCGGCGCGCCGCCGTTCGTCGAGGCGGAAGGCGATCCACTCTTCGAGATCTTCGACACTGTCGCAACCGACACAGAGCTTTATGAGATTGAGAGACATGGATTAAGGTTTAGTCCGGCGCACGAAGGCGTCAACGGGCTGGTCGACTTTCTCCACAGTGCCAGTCTCCGCAGTGCCCGTCTCCAAAGTGGCAAGGTTGGCTCAGCACTCCACGATATTGACGGCCAGCCCGCCGAGGCTGGTTTCCTTGTATTTCTCGTTCATGTCGAGGCCGGTCTGGCGCATGGTCTCGATCGCAGCATCGAGCGGCACGAAGTGAACGCCGTCGCCCTTGATGGCCAGCGAAGCGGCAGTCACAGCCTTGACGGCGCCGAGCGCATTGCGCTCGATACAGGGCACCTGCACCAGCCCGCCGACCGGATCGCAGGTCATGCCGAGATGATGTTCGAGCGCGATCTCGGCGGCGTTCTCGACCTGCTCGGGCGTGCCGCCCATGACGGCGCACAGTCCCGCCGCCGCCATAGCCGAGGCCGAACCGACCTCGCCCTGACAGCCGACCTCGGCGCCTGAGATCGAAGCATTGGTCTTGATGATGCCGCCGATTGCCGCCGCAGTCAGCAGGAAATCGCGGATGCTTGGCTGGTCGGCTTCGGGATGGAAATGCAGCCAGTAGCGCAGCACCGCGGGCAGCGTGCCCGCAGCACCATTGGTCGGCGCGGTTACGACGCGCCCGCCGGCGGCGTTCTCCTCGTTTACCGCCATGGCATAGATCGACAACCAGTCGTTGGCTAGCAGCGGATTGGGCCGGTTCTGCCGCCACTGCTCCTGCAGCTTGTCATGCAATTGCCGCGCGCGGCGGCGCACCTTCAGTCCGCCCGGCATGATACCGTCCTGCGACAGTCCACGCTCGATGCAGCTCTTCATGGCGCTCCAGATGTCGTCGAGGCCGGCATCGAGCTTCTCGCGCGACATCTGCGTCTCTTCGTTGACGCGCTTCATATCGGCGATTGAAAGGCCGCTCTTTGCCGCCATCGACAGCATTTCGACGGCATTCTTGAAGGGGTATGGCACCTTCTTGCCTTCCGTCGTCACCGAGCCCTTCACCTTCATCCGCTGCAGTTCCTCCTCGGAAACTACAAAGCCGCCGCCGATCGAATAGTAGATGCGTTTGAGCAGCAGGCGATCGTCGGCATCATAGGCGGAGAAAGCCATGCCATTGGCGTGGCCGGAAAGCGGCGTCTTGCGGTCCAGCACCAGATCGGTTGCCGGGTCGAAGCGATAGGAGGGATGGCCGGGGGGCGAAATCCGCTTGTCGGCGGCGATACGATCGAAGATGCCGTTCGCCTGATCGGGATCCACCTTTTGCGGCGTCTGGCCGGCAAGGCCGAGCACGACGGCGCGATCGGAACCATGGCCGATGCCGGTATAGGCGAGCGAGCCGTGCAAGCTGGCGGCTATGCGGTCGACCTTGGCGCCGGCCGGGCGTGGCCAGTCATCTCCCGCGACCTCGTCGAGAAAACGCCGCGCAGCCGTCATCGGTCCCATCGTGTGCGAACTCGATGGCCCAATGCCGATCTTGAACAGGTCGAAAACCGAAAGGAACACGCGCCACTCTCTCCTATTGGAATTACATATAGGAATTCCCATGATGTTTCCGCTCTTTCGAAGATCGCGGCGCTGCACCTGCCGACCTTGTTTGCTCCGGCAGCGACATCGTGCGTCCTGCCATCGAAGCGACGCCGCGGCTTGTGGTAAAAGGGTTGCATGGGCGATTCCTTCCATCTATCGACGGCTGATCTCGCGGCGCTGGCTTTCTTCCTTGTCGTGTGGGTGCTTCATACGCTCGCCTCCGACGGAAAGCTGGTCAGCCGCATATCGCTGACAATGGCGATGAACACCCAGCGTGAAGCCTGGATGCGGACCATGGCCGAACGCGAGATCCGCATTGTCGACACCGCCATCATGGCAGGTCTTCAGCAGGGAACCGCCTTCTTCGCCTCCAGTTCGCTGATTGCGATCGGCGGCTGTTTCGCCCTGCTCGGCGCCTCCGATCAGGTTGTTTCGGTGCTGAGTAACCTGCCGCTCGGCGCGACATCGTCCCGCTCCGCCTTTCAGATGAAAGTGTTCGGATTGGTGCTGATCCTGGCCTATTCCTTTTTCAAGTTCGGCTGGGCCTACCGGCTGTTCAACTACTGCTCGATCCTGATCGGCGCGGTGCCGATCCCGTATGGCGAGGCTTCACGCAACCCGGCTAGCGAGACGGCGGTATGGCGGGCGGCGCGGATGAACATGCTGGCCGGAAAGCACTTCAACTCCGGCCTGCGCGGCGTTTTCTTCTCGATCGGCTATCTCGGCTGGTTCGTCGACCCGCTGGTGTTCGTACTGTCGACGCTGCTCTTGCTGGCGGTTCTGGTGCGTCGCCAGTTCTTCTCGGCGGCGCGGCAAGCCGTGATCGGTCAGCCACCCGAGCCAGTATCCGGTCCGGGGAAAAGCCGATCGATGCGGCCCGACAGCCAGTAGGCGGCGAGCCCTATCCATTCACGCACCGCCGTCGTGGTGGTCTGGAGCGAACCAAAGGGATCGTCGCGGAACAGGCCGAAGCCTTCCTTGCCGGAGGTGCGGTAATCGACCGGCCAGGGAACGGTCGCAAAGCCGGCCTTGCCGAACAGCGCCTTGGCGCGCGGCATGTGAAAGGCCGAGGTCACCAGAAGCCAGGTCTCGCCTGGTTTCGGGGTGACCAGTTCCCGGCTGAAGACGGCGTTCTCGTAGGTGTTGCGGGATTTGTTCTCGAGAATCAGCCGATCGGTCGTCACGCCGAACGCAGTGAGCAGACGTGGCGCCGACACTGCATCGCCCTCGCCTTCGCCGATCATTGCGATGGTGCCGCCTGAGATAACGACTTTGGCCGCCGGGAAACGCCGTGCCAGCACGGCCGCTTCCACCATTCGATCGCCGCTGGCGTTCAGTTCATAGCCGGCACGCACGAAATTGATGGCCCCCTCCATGCCGCCACCCAGCACGATGATGCCGTCAACCCTTTCCGGCAGCGGCGGTCGCGGAAAGCGCTCTTCCAAGGGGCTGAGCATCATTGCGCCAAGTGAGGTCCAGGCCGAGAGCCCGAGGATCAGGAAGGCGAGCATGCTGGCGGTGGCCGCCAGTTGCCGCCAGCCAACCATTGCCGCAAGCAGTCCGGCCAACAGCAGGATAATCGACAGATTCAGAGGCTGGACGAGGAGCCAGAATACCTTGGAAAGATAGTAGAACATCCCTCACCCCTCAGATGGGAGACGACACTACCACCACTTTTCCGGTTGGAACGTACCCGCCGCCTGTTCGATGACATGGGCGGTCTGGAACAGAGTTTCCTCGTCGAAAGGCCGGCCGATGAGTTGCAGGCCGAGCGGCAGGCCCTTGGCGTCAAGCCCCGCGGGCACGGCGATGCCCGGCAGTCCGGCCATGTTCACCGTCACCGTGAAGATGTCGTTGAGATACATCTTGACCGGGTCGGCGGCCATGTCCTCGTCGGCGATGCCGAAGGCCGCCGACGGCGTCGCCGGTGTCAGAATGACGTCGACGCCAGCCGCGAACGTATTCTCGAAATCCCGCTTGATGAGGTTCCGAACCTTCTGCGCCTGCAGATAGTAGGCATCGTAGTAGCCGGCGGAGAGGACATAGGTGCCGATCATGATGCGGCGCTTGACCTCGCGGCCGAAGCCGGCGGCGCGGGTCTTCTCGTACATGTCGACGATGTCCTTACCCGGCACGCGCAACCCGTAGCGGACGCCGTCATAGCGGGCGAGGTTCGACGAGGCTTCGGCGGGCGCAACGATATAATAGGCCGGCAGTGCATATTTGGTATGCGGAAGCGAAATGTCGACGATCTCGGCCCCGGCATCTTTCAGCCAGGCAATGCCCTTCTGCCACAGCGCCTCGATCTCCTCAGGCATGCCGTCAACGCGGTATTCCCTGGGAATGCCGACCTTCATACCCTTGACCGGCTTGCCGATCGCGGCCTCGTAGTCCGGCACTGGCCGGTCAACCGAGGTGGTGTCCTTCGGATCGACCGAGGCCATGGATTTCAAGAGGATCGCGGCGTCACGCACATCGCGCGCGATCGGTCCAGCCTGGTCGAGCGACGAGGCGAAGGCGACGATGCCCCAGCGCGAGCAGCGGCCGTAGGTCGGCTTGATGCCGACCGTGCCGGTAAAGGCGGCTGGCTGCCGGATCGAGCCGCCGGTGTCGGTGGCAGTGGCGCCGGCACAGAGAAACGCGGAAACCGCTGAAGCCGAGCCGCCCGACGAGCCGCCCGGCACAAGCTGGGCGTTGTCCAGCGTGCGCGCGGTCCTGGTGCCGCCGGCCGAGACGAAGCCGCCATCGCCCTGATGCGTGGTCGGCATCACCACCGTGTCCACGCGCGAACGCCGCCACGGATTGACGACGGGGCCGTAGTAGGAGGTCTCGTTTGACGAGCCCATGGCGAACTCATCCATGTTGAGCTTGCCGAGCATGACGGCGCCATCGGCCCACAGATTGGCGGTGACGGTCGATTCGTAGTGCGGCTTGAAACCATCCAGAACATGGCTGCAGGCCTGGGTGTGAATGCCTTCGGTGCCGAACAGGTCCTTGATGCCGAGCGGAATGCCTTCGAGCGAACCGCCCTCGCCCTTCGCCAATTTCGCGTCCGAGGCCTTGGCCATATCGCGCGCCTTGTCGTCGGTAACGACGACATACGCGTTGAGCACCGGATTGGCTCCTTCAATCGCCTGGAGATAGGCTTCGGTGATCTCGGTTGCGGTGATTTCCTTGGCGCGCAGCTTGGCGCGGGCCTGCGAAATCGTCAGGTGGGTCAGGTCGCTCATCAGGCAAGGCTCTTTCGTAAAACACCGACCACTCGGTATCAGGATAGTCCAGCACCGGGCCGCAGCGCGAAAACCCGGCGCGTTCATAGACGGTCCATGCAGCCGGATGGCGGTCGCCCGTCTCCAGCACCAGACGCTGCAGCCCTTCATTGCGCGCCAGCGCCTCAATCCGTTCGACGATCGTGGCGCCGATCTTCCGCCCGCGATGCGAAGGCCGCGTGTACATGCGCTTGACCTCGCCGACGGCGCCGTCGTGGCGTTTCAGCGCGCCGCAGCCGATAGCAAGGCCGGTATCGCGAGCGATAAAGACCGTTGTGTCGTTGTCGGCCATCTGCTCGACGGTCATGTGGTAGCAGTGCTCCGGCGGCGTCAATTCAAGCAGCGTGTCGTTGAGCTCCTCAACCAGCCAGCGCACATCGTCCTGCAGCGGCGTTTCGATGGCGACCTCGATTGCCATCGGCCCGCTACTCCACGACCTTCGGAACGAGGAAGAAATTCTCTTCGGTGGCCGGCGCGTTGGCGACGATGTCGGCCGCCTTGCTGCCGTCGGTGACGAGGTCCTGGCGCTTCTTCATCTCCATCGGAATCACCGATGTCATCGGCTCGACGCCGGAAACGTCGACCTCATTCAACTGCTCGACAAAGCCAAGAATGGCATTCAACTCGCCGGTCATGCGCTCGGCATCTTCCTCGCTCACCGCAATGCGGGCGAGACGCGCGACGCGCTTCACAGTCTTGACATCAACGGACATATTTATTTGTGCCTCGGGATAACCAGTCCGCGCTATAGCGGCGCGGCGCGTGGCGCGCAACATGCATCGTTATGCGCGGCGCGTCGTCCTTGGCCGCGATTCGGCTATGGCAGCACTGTCGCGGAGAAACTACCTGCCGCCGTAGCGGCCCCTGCAACCCCTGCAAGGTCATCCTCTACAAAGTGATCGTCCCGCCAATCTCCGGCAACGCCACTTTCACACCCGATCCGTCCAGCCCGGCCACGAACTTGTCGGCGCTCTGGTCGATCATCGGAAATGTGCCGAAATGAGCGGGAATGACCGTCTCGAACTGAAAGAAGCGTCGGCAGGCAAGGGCTGCCACCGCGCCACCCATGGTGAAGCGGTCGCCGACCGGTACGATACCGATCTTCGGTTCATGCAGCTCGTTGATCAGCGCCATGTCGGAAAAGATGTCTGTGTCGCCCATGTGGTAGAGCGTCTTGTCCTCGGGGAAGTGCAGGACGAGCCCGCCCGGATTGCCGAGATAGGTGTTCTGCCCGCCCTCGCCCGGAAAGGACGATGAATGCAAAGCCTGGACGAAAGTGGTGGTGAAGCCGCCGCAATCGACGGTGCCGCCGATATTGCCGGGATTGATCTTCTTGTCGCTGACGCCCTTGCCGACCAGATACATGCAGATCTCGAAATTGGCGACCAGCATCGCGCCGCTTTTCCCAAGCACTTCGACCGCGCCGCTGATGTGGTCGCTATGGCCATGCGTCAGCAACACGTGCGTGACCCCTTCGGCCGGCCCTTCCCAGCCGCCTGTCCATGACGGATTGCCGACCAGATAAGGGTCGATAAGGATCGTCGCGCCTTCGGTTTCGATGCGGAATGCCGAATGTCCGTACCAGGTCAGTTTCATCAATGCTTCCTCGATTTTTGCTGCGGTAGAGGATAGAACACCGACGGCGAAATTAAAGGTCCAACGGCAATGGTTTGCGCGTATAGGACGTGCGGCATCGTGGTCAAAGGAAAAGCCGTTGAGCATCATCACCATCGAAGAGTTGCCGGCGCGACTTAGCGGCGGCAAGACGCTGGCCGGCCTCGACCTCGGAGACAAGACAATTGGCGTGGCGGTTTCCGACCGGAGCTTTGCCTTCGCCCATCCGCGCCTGGTCATCATGCGCAGGAAATTTTCGCTGGATGCCGCAGAACTGCTCGCTTTGCTGCAGAAAGAGAATGTCGGGGCGGTGGTGCTCGGCCTGCCGATCAACATGGACGGGTCGGAAGGCGCGCGCGCCCAGAAATCCCGCGCTTTCGTCCGCAACATGGCAGGTTTGAGCGACCTGCCCTTCGTCTTGTGGGACGAGCGACTGTCGACGGTGGCGGCCGAGCGGACATTGATCGAGATGGATTTTTCGCGCCGCAAACGCGCCGGCAAGATCGATTCCGCCGCGGCGGCCTTTATTCTGCAGGGCGTTCTCGACCGGCTTCAGGCGCTCGGCGTTGATGCCTGGTCGAAATAGCGGTCCCGCATCGTCCTCAACCAGCCGCCGATCACCCGGCGGCGGCGAAACGCCCAAAACGCTACGAGCAGCAGACTGTCGAGGATGCAGGCCCTTGCCACCATGCCGGGTATGACCGCCGGATCGATGCCAAGCATCTCCCCATAGAGCTGGAAGACGAGGTCATGCAATGGGCGGCTCAGCATGACATAGCCAAAATTGATGTTGTTGAGCGACAGGAAGAACCAGCCCCAGAACAGAACGAGTGGGGTCGCCCACAGGGCGAACAAAGTGCGCATCAGCGGCCATCCCTGAAGTTTGTGTCGGGCCTGAAGTTCGTGTCGGGCCTGAAGTCGGGCCTGAAATTCGTGTCCGGCCTCAAGTTCGTGTCGGGCCGGCCGGAAATACGCGAGAGCGACGAGTTGTGCGCGGCGGCCTTCGCCATCACATGCGCGGCGGCACGGATTTCGCCGGTGTCCGAAACCGCTGCGGCAAAGGCCGATCGCCGCTCTGCGAGTATGGCGACATAGGAGGCCAGCAGTGCCGCCAGTTGTACCGCGACGGCCATGAACAGCCCGTTGATGCCTTGCGCGGCGCCGCCGACCACGATCAGCGACAGCACCCCGGAGGCGGAGATGAAGGCGACCCGCACGACGCTGCCTTTGCCGTCCGGATCCGTCGGGTCGCTGATCAGAGTCTCGACAAAGGCCCAGCAAAACAGCACTGCGACGACGAGCAGCGCGACGGCAAGCGGTGCCACGACGGCAGCGTTTTCGAGGTCTACGAAGCGGGTGTTCTGGGCGGCAACGCCGAGCACAGCCAACGCTGCCGCGATGCCGCGATTGCCGTCGATGCAGATCAACGCCAGCAGGGCGAAAACGACCGCCCAGTGCAAGGCCAGAAAGGAGCTCAACATGTACCGCATGGCGTTCCTGCTTCGGTAAACAGGACAGTGGGCTTTGCGGCTTGCCACCGCAATGGAAACCATTTGTTAAGGTTAACGGTCATCCACAGCGGCGCGATGGATGGCGAGAACTCTTCGCCGAAATCTCTTCTCAGGTGACCGGCGGATACAGCGTGTCGATGATCATGCGCGCGTCATGGCGCGAATCGAGCATGCCGTAGGTGTTGCGCCACTGGCCGGCGAGGCGTGTCTCGACAAAGGCGTCGGCGATCCGCCCTGCCCCCAGCCGGCGCAGCTCCGCCGCCGCCGCCGACAGCGCCAGTTGCTCGGTGAGCAGACGGGCCGAACCCTCATCGGTTGCCGCGACCTGCATTGCTGCCTTGAGCACACCGATCGTGCCGCGTCCGCCGGCGCCGAGATCGCGGTCGATGCCGGCCAGCACATCCTCGAACAGGCCGGGTGCACGCCCCAGCACACGCAGCACGTCGAGTGCCATCACATTGCCGGACCCCTCCCAGATCGCGTTGACCGGAGCTTCGCGATAGTAGCGGGCGAGCGGTCCCTCCTCGACATAGCCATTGCCGCCGAGACACTCCATCGCTTCGTAGAGCAACGGCGGTGCTATCTTGCAGACCCAGTATTTGACGACGGGCGTCATGGCGCGGGCAAACGCCGCCTCACCACGGTCGCTGGCCGCCTCGTCGAAGGAGCGCGCCAACCGAAATGACAGCGCGGTGGCGGCAGCGACGTCGAGCGCCATGTCGGCCAGCACGCGCTGCATCAGCGGCTGTTCGATCAGATTGGTTCCAAACACCTGGCGGTGGCGGGCGTGGTGGACGGCCTCGGCCAGCCCGGCACGCATGATCGCCGACGAGGCGATCGCGCAATCGAGCCGGGTCAGCGTCACCATGTCCATGATCGTCTTCACACCCGCCCCGGGCTCGCCGATCATCTCGCCGATGGCGTTGACGAACTCCACCTCGGACGATGCGTTGGAGCGGTTGCCGAGCTTGTCCTTCAGCCGCTGGAAGCGGAAGCCATTGCTCGAACCATCGCCGAGAATGCGGGGGACGAGAAAGCACGAAAGCCCTTCCGGCGCCTGTCCGAGCACCAGGAACGCATCCGACATCGGCGCCGACATGAACCATTTATGGCCGGTCAGCCGATAGAAACCGCTGCCGACGCGCTCGGCGCGGGTGACATTGGCGCGCACATCGGTGCCGCCCTGCTTCTCGGTCATGCCCATGCCGAGCGTCAGCCCGGTCTTTTCGACCGGCGGCTTCTGGCTCTGGTCGTATTTTCGCGTCGTTACCCTAGGCGCCCATTCGCGAAACAGTTTTGGGTTGGCCATCAGCGCTGCCAGCGACGCGCTGGTCATGGTGATGGGACAGAGATGCCCGGTTTCGAGCTCGGCCGTCAGATAGAAACGGGTGGCGCGCACCTGATGACGGCGGCCGATTTCGGTATCGCCATTTTCCCAGACCGAGGAGTGCAGCCCGTTCGCCACCGACCGGCGCATCAGCGCATGATAGGCCGGATGGAATTCGACCAGGTCGATGCGCCGGCCCTGCCGGTCATGGGTCTTGAGCTTCGGCGTCTCGACATTGGCGAGGCGGGCCAGTTCTTGCGCCTCCGGCGTCAGCACGAAGCGACCAAGCCCATCGAGATCCCTGCGCACCGGATCCGAAAAACGCTCGGCAAGTTGGATCAGCAACGGATCGCCCCGCCAGGCGTTGCCGCCTGCCAGCGGAGGTGGCTGGTTCGTCACGTCGTCGGTCACGCCCAATCCTTCTATCGGCAGAAAGGCCTTATCATCACAAGGCCACGAATCCGAAGCCATCAGCTAGATATAGCCCAAGCCACGCAAGCCGCGCGACGAAAATACCGGGGAGAAAGGCGGCAATCCAAAGCTGGTGCTTGCAGCCAAAGGTCCTCCACCCTATAGCAGCGCCTTGAGATGACCGACGCTTCGTCCCTGCCACTTTATCCCCACCGCCATCTTTTGGGCATCCGCGATCTTTCCCCCGCCGACATCGAGCTTTTGCTGGACCGGGCGGATCGGGCGGTCGCGATCTCGCGGCAGTCGGAGAAGAAAACCTCGACGCTGCGCGGCCGCACCCAGATCAACCTCTTCTACGAAGCCTCGACCCGCACGCAATCGTCGTTCGAGCTGGCTGGAAAGCGGCTCGGCGCCGACGTCATGAACATGTCGGTGGCCAGTTCTTCGGTCAAGAAGGGCGAGACGCTGATCGACACCGCGATGACGCTGAACGCCATGCGTCCCGACATATTGATCATCCGTCACCAGTCCGCGGGCGCTGCGGCTCTGCTGGCGCAAAAGGTCGGCTGCTCGGTGATCAATGCCGGCGACGGCGCCCATGAGCACCCGACGCAGGCGCTGCTCGACGCGCTGACTATCCGCCGCGCCAGGGGCCCGCTGTCGAAGCTGATCGTGGCGATCTGCGGCGACATCCTGCATTCGCGGGTAGCCCGCTCCAATATCATGCTGCTCAACGCGCTCGGCGCGCAGGTCCGCGTGGTTGCGCCGTCGACGCTTCTGCCCGCCGGCATCGAGAAAATGGGCGTGATCGTCACCCGTTCGATGGCCGAAGGGCTCAAGGATGCGGATGTGGTGATGATGCTGCGCCTGCAGCGCGAGCGGATGGAAGGCGCCTTCGTGCCATCGGTGCGCGAATATTTCCGCTATTTCGGGCTCGACGCCGAAAAGCTAAAGGCGGCCAAGGACGGCGCGCTGGTCATGCATCCCGGCCCGATGAACCGCGGCGTCGAGATTGCCTCGGAAATCGCCGACGGTCCGCAGAGCGTCATCCAGGAACAGGTGGAGATGGGTGTCGCCGTGCGTATGGCGGTGATGGAAGCGCTGCTCGATCCCCGCCGCAATCGCGAGGGTGCCTGATGAGCGCAACGGTCTTCAGCCGAGCCCGCATCATCGACCCGTCGCGCGGCATCGACGAGGTCGGCACGGTCATTGTCGAGGGCCGCAAGATTATCGCCGCCGGCAAGGCGGCCTTGAACCAGGGCGCTCCGCAAGGTGCTGCCGTCATCGACTGCGCCGGCAAGGCGGTTATCCCCGGCCTGATCGATGCGCGCGTCTTCATCGGCGAACCGGGCGGCGAACACCGCGAAACCATCGCTTCGGCCAGCGTGGCGGCCGCCGCCGGCGGCGTTACTTCGATCGTCATGATGCCCGACACCGATCCGGTGATCGACAATGTCGCGCTGGTCGAATTCGTGCTGCGTACCGCCAAGGATACGGCCATCGTCAATATCTTTCCGGCGGCGGCGGTCACCAAGGGTCTCGAAGGCCGCGAAATGACCGAGTTCGGCCTGCTGCGCGAAGCCGGCGCGGTCGCCTTCACCGAGGGTCGGCACACCATATCAAGCGCGTTGGTGATGCGCCGCGCGCTGACCTATGCGCGCGATTTCGGCGGTGTAATCGCGCATGAAACCCAAGACGCCGACCTCGCCTCCTCAGGCGTCATGAATGAAGGCCTCTATGCAAGCTGGCTCGGCCTTGCCGGGATTCCGCGCGAAGCCGAGTCCATCCCGCTGGAGCGCGACCTTGCGCTGGCGCGGCTGACCGGCGGCGCCTATCACGCGGCCAAGATCTCGACGACCATGGCGGCAAACGCGGTAACGCGGGCGAAAGCTGACGGCGCGAATGTCACGTCGGGCGTGTCGATCCACAATCTGTCGCTCAACGAGAACGATGTCGGGGAGTACCGCACCTTCTTCCGGCTGACGCCGCCGCTGCGCGCCGAGGAAGACCGGCTGGCGATGATCGAGGCGGTCAAGGACGGCACGATCGACATCATCGTCTCCTCGCACGACCCGCAGGACGTCGACACCAAGCGCCTGCCCTTCGCCGACGCTGCGGCCGGCGCCATCGGGCTGGAAACGCTGCTGGGCGCGGCGTTGCGGCTCTATCACAATGGCGATGTGACGCTGCTTCGATTGGTCGAGACCTTATCCACTGCGCCGGCAAGATTGTTCGGCCTGCCGGGCGGCACGCTGAAGCCGGGTGCGCCGGCCGATCTTGCGCTTGTCGATCTGGACGAACCATGGATCGTCAGCGAAAGCGGCATCCGTTCGCGCTCGAAAAACACCTGTTTCGAAGGCGCGCGGCTGCAGGGCAAGGTCTTGCAAACGATGGTGGCGGGCCGCACAGTGTTTTCAGCCTAGGGCATATCTGGGGGAACAATGGCTTACGGCATCGTCTTGGCGCTGGTGTTCGGCTATCTGCTCGGCTCGATCCCGTTCGGGCTCCTGATCACCCGAGCCGCCGGCCTTGGCGACGTCCGCAACATCGGCTCAGGCAATATCGGCGCCACCAATGTGCTGCGCACCGGCAACAAGGGCCTGGCCGCCGCCACGCTGTTACTCGACGCGCTGAAAGGCACGGCGGCCGTGCTGATCGCCAGTCGCTTTGCACCGGAGCTCGGGCTCTGGGCCGGCCTCGGCGCTTTCCTCGGCCATCTCTTTCCGGTCTGGCTCGGCTTCAAGGGCGGCAAGGGTGTCGCCACCTATCTTGGCGTGCTGATTGCGTTGGCCTGGCAGGTGGCGCTGATCTTCGCCGTCGTCTGGCTGGCCGTTGCTTTCCTCTATCGCTTCTCCTCGTTGGCCGCGCTGATCGCTGCAGTCGTCGTGCCGATCGCACTCTATGTCCTCAGCACGCCTGAGATTGCCGGGCTGTTCGCGCTGATGAGCCTGATCGTCATCGTAAAACACCGGGCCAATATTGCGCGGCTGCTGGCCGGCACCGAGGGCAAGATCGGGGCCAAGGAGTGAGCCAGCGCGCCGCCGGGCCGCGGCTCAGCGACCGGCAGCGGCTGAGCTGGCTTCGCTTGATCCGCACGCCGAATGTCGGCCCGGCCACCTTTCGTGACCTGATCAACCGCTTTGGCTCGGCAGAGACGGCGCTCGAGATGCTGCCCGAGCTGATGATTTCGGGCGGCGCCAGGAAGATCGTCCGCATCCCGTCGATTGCCGAGGCCGAGACGGAGCTGGAGGCGGCCCGCCGGGCCGGCGCCCGCTTTGTCGGCATTGGCGAGGCCGACTATCCGCCGCTGATGAAAAGCATGGACCATCCGCCGCCGCTGCTCGCGATCAAGGGCGAAGGCTCGGTGTTCCGGCTGCCGGCGGTTGCCATCGTCGGCGCCCGCAACGCCTCGCTGGCCGGCATCAAGATGGCGCGAACGCTCGCCGCCGAACTCGGCCGCAACGGCTACGGCATCGTCTCCGGCCTGGCGCGCGGCATCGACACGGCAGCACATCAAGGCAGCCTTGCGTCAGGCACGATCGGGGTGCTGGCCGGCGGCCTCGACCTGCCCTACCCGCCCGAGAATGCCGGCCTGTGCGAGGAGATTGCCGAGCGCGGCGGCGCCATCATTTCGGAGATGCCATTCGGCTGGCAGCCGCGCGCCCAAGACTTTCCGCGCCGCAACCGCCTTGTCGCCGGTGCAGCATTGGGGCTGGTCGTGGTCGAGGCGGCGCAACGCTCCGGCTCGCTGATCAGCGCCAGGCTTGCCGGCGAGATGGGCCGGTTGGTCTTCGCCGTCCCCGGCTCGCCGCTCGATCCGCGCGCCGCCGGCACCAACGCTCTGCTCAAGGACGGCGCCACCCTGGTCACCGAGGCATCGGACATTACCAGTGCGATCGCCCCGCTGGTCGGCGCACTGGCACCAAAAACGGCTCCGCTTGGCGAGCCGCCCGACTTTTCGGCAACGCCGCCACCCGGCGAGGACGACCGCGCCCGCGTCGTCGAAGCCCTCGGCCCGACACCCGTAGCGATCGACGAGATCATCCGCCACACCGGCCTGCATCCGGCCCAGGTTTTCATGGTGCTGCTTGAACTGGATCTCGCCGGCCGGCTGGAGCGACATGCAGGCGGCAATGTCTCGCTGGTGTGATCGAAGTTTTCTGGATGTCTCAGCACGAGATTCTTGTGAGAACCCGCCCCGATGCTCGCCTCATTCGCCTGTTGCCGGTCGCGTCTGACGTGGCAGTGATCCCATGACCAATAGGCAAAAGCGGGCGCTGTTCACTCGTGCGACCGCTCTTCTTTGGGCGGGGCTGAGCGTTGTGCTCGCCCTGCAATGGTCTAGGGATCTTAGCATGCTGGGTTTTCCGGATGGGTATATATCGCCCTTCGCTAGAGCGACCAGAACCCTTCTGAGCACCCTGACAGCAGCCTGTATGGCCCAAGGTCTCTACTTCTTCTTGACGGGGTTGTTCGGCAAGAAGACGGGAGCCCTCAATCTTTGCCTGCAAATCCTGGTTGCCGCGATTCTTACAGTGGCGCCAGTGCTCGTTGTAAAGGTTGTCCACGTTCTCAGCTATGCAGCATGGCCTATGAGGCGCTGACTGAGACAATGATGGATGGCACGGGCGGCTAAGAGATGCCGCTCTGTTATCGTCTTCGGGCGGGCAGCCATCTGACGCCCGAACAGGGGCGCAGTGGGGCTTTTGCAGTCGCACAGGTTCTGGCTTCGCTCCATCGGACAAGTACTTGAATTTTCGATGAAACAATGGTGAGCGCGCAGGGATTCGAACCCTGGACCTACTGATTAAAAGTCAGTTGCTCTACCGGCTGAGCTACGCGCTCCCGCGGGCTCAGAATGCCGCCCTCGAAATTGCGCGGAACATAGGGAGAGTGTCTCGACCGGTCAACCGGAAAAAGAGGCTGTGCAAGCCGGAGTTTTCGCGATCTCGTGACGCCTCGTAAACCGCTTCGGCAAGGCCGAACTTGCTGCCCCGCAGAAAGCCGAGACGCATTACAAATCAGCGCCTTGCGATTTTCGCGGGAACAATTGCGCAGCCTGCCCGTTTTTGTCGCTACAAGGGACGACGCTTTCAAGGAGAAGATCATGAACAGGATCATGTCGGGCCTGCTGGCGACCGCGCTGTCAGCGTCATTCGCTGTAGCGGAGATCGTGCCCGTCAACGCCCAGCCCACCTACGTGCCGCTTGGTCAGAACGTCTCGTCGGATGTCCAGACTGTCGACCACAGGCGGTGGAGGCGTAGTTTCAACCGCGATCGCGATTTTTCCCGCCGCGATTTTCGTCGTTTCTCGCGTGACGATGGCAGGTATTGGCGCGGCCATCGCGGCTACCGCAGTTATCGTCGCGGCTATCGCCGTCACGGCGACTATTGGTTCCCGCTGGCTGCTTTCGCCACTGGCGCGCTGATCACCGGTGCGATCGTCAACAACCAGAGCCGCCGCGTCTATCGAGGCGATTCGCACACGGAGTGGTGCTACAACCGCTATAGATCCTACCGGGCTTATGACAACACGTACCAGCCTTACAACGGCCCGCGCCGGCAGTGCTATTCGCCGTATTGACGGCTTCAGTCAGTTACAGGATCGTAGAGAGCCCGTGCCTCAATTGGCACGGGCTCTGCTTTGATATCCCGGCAGAAGCTAGGGGCACTGCGGAGGGAACCCGGATCAGCCAGCCCAGTTAATGCTCTTGATCGTCAGGTAAAGGCCTCCGCCTTCACCACGCGGAGAACGGTAGGCGCCAAGGGCGCTGCCAATTCGAACCATTGCCCCGGTCAAATCCCAACCGAGCGCTTCCAGGTCGTTGTCCGTATCGATCACATAAGCCTGAGCCAGTTCATCGATCTTGTTCGATTCTCCAAAGGAACGAACCAGCTTTGCATCTTTGAGAAGCTCGCCAGGCAGGTTTGAATTTGCCCAAGCCCAAAGCCAGTTGCTGGCCTTGACGCTGGTGGAGCCGGCAATCTGGATTTCGGCAATGACCTTAATGACCTCTTCCTCGGAGAAAAGGAGTCTTCCAGTCGTCAGGTCGTAGTCATAGCGCGACCAACTGCCGAGGCGGAAATCTTTCTGCAGGCGGTCGTTCTTAGCGTTCAGCTCCTCGAAGGCTTCTTCGCGCCAAGCCGCATACGAGTCTGGATTCATTGCCCCTCGTCCCAGCACGATTTGCCACCGCCTTTTTTATTGCACGCTCAGCGTCCTGCGCACAGCATCGCGCCAGCCCGCCAACTTGGCAATACGGGCGGACGCATCCATGTCCGGCTTAAACCGCCGTTCGAGCGCCCAGCTCTTGGCGAAGTCCCTCGCCTTCGGCCAGACACCGGCCTGCGAGCCGGCCAGCCAGGCGGCGCCCAGCGCGGTCGTCTCCAGGATCGTCGGGCGATCGACCGGCGCATCGAGGATGTCGGCCAGCCGCTGCATCGTCCAGTCAGAGGCCACCATGCCGCCATCGACCCTGAGAACGGTCTTCGCTGACGCGCCCTTCCAGTCCTTGCGCATCGCGTCGAGCAGGTCGCGGGTCTGGAAGGCAACGGATTCCAGTGCGGCGCTGGCAAATTCGGCCGGGCCCGAATTGCGGGTCAGCCCGAAGATAGCACCGCGCGCGTCGGCGTCCCAGTGCGGCGCGCCAAGCCCGACGAAAGCCGGCACCAGGTAGACATTCTGCGTCGGGTCCGCCGTTGCGGCTAGCACGCCGCTCTGCTCGGCCTTGCCGATCACCTTGATACCGTCGCGCAGCCACTGCACGGCCGCACCGGCGATGAAGATCGACCCTTCCAGCGCATAGGTGGTCTTGCCGTTCAGCCTGTAGCCAATGGTCGTCAACAGCCGGTTTTTCGAGCGCACCAGATCGCTGCCGGTGTTGAGCAGCGCAAAGCAGCCGGTGCCATAGGTGGATTTCATCATGCCCGGCTGGAAACAGGCCTGGCCGATGGCCGCCGCGTGCTGGTCGCCGGCGACGCCAAGGATTTTTATCTCTGCGCCGAACAGGGTTTTCTCTGTCATTCCATAATCGTCGGCGCAATCCTTCACCTGCGGCAGCATTTTTGCCGGTATGCGTAAAATGGTCAGCAGCTCGTCGTCCCAGACGTTCTTTTCGATGTTGTAGACCAGCGTGCGCGAGGCGTTGGTGGCATCGGTGGCGTGAACCTTGCCGCCGGTCAGCCGCCAGATCAGAAAGCTGTCGATTGTGCCGGCCAGCAATTCGCCCTTCTCGGCGCGTTTTCTGGCGCCCTTCACCTTATCCAGCATCCAGGCGATCTTGGTGCCGGAGAAATAGGGGTCGAGCAGCAAGCCGGTCTTTCTGGTGAACTTCTTCTCCAGCCCCTGCTTCTTCAATTTCTGGCACAGCGGCGCGGTGCGGCGGTCCTGCCAGACAATCGCGTTGTGGATCGGCTTGCCGGTCGCCCTGTCCCAGATGACGACGGTCTCGCGCTGGTTGGTGATGCCGATCGCCGCGACATCCGACGCATCGCGATTGGCGCTCTTCAGCGCGGCCTTCACCGTCGCGACGACACTCGACCAGATTTCCTCCGGATCGTGCTCGACCCAGCCGGAGGCCGGATAATGCTGGGTGAATTCCTTCTGCCCGCTGCCTACGACCTTCATTTCGGGATCGAACAAGATCGCCCGGCTCGATGTCGTTCCCTGGTCGATTGCAAGGATAAAGCTGCTCATTTCCATTCCCCTCGGCACAAACAGGGGAGACGGCAAGCTGCCGCCTCCCCCGATTGTTGCGATGCGGGCGCGGACGCCCGGACCGATGCTTAATTGCTCCAGCTCTTGACCAGCTCGTCGTAGTTGATGGTCTGCGCCTTGTCCTTCTCCGGCTCGATCTTCAGCTGCGGCGCAAGGTTGCCTTTGGCGACGGCATCGGCGTTCCACTCTTCGAGGGTCTTTTCCTCGGCAAGTTTCGGTCCGATGTCGCCCTGCACGCCGGCGCGCTCGAGGCGCTCGAGCACCTTTTCCTGCTCGGCGCAGAGCGAGTCCATTGCCTCCTGCGGGGTTTTGGCACCCGACGACGCATCGCCGATCGCCTGCCACCAAAGCTGTGCCAGCTTCGGATAGTCAGGAACGTTCGTACCCGTCGGCGACCACTGGACGCGGGCCGGCGAGCGGTAGAACTCGATCAGGCCGCCGAGCTTCGGGGCACGGTCCGTGAAGCTCTTATGCTGGATCGTGCTCTCGCGGATCAGCGTCAGGCCGACGTGGCTTTTCTTTACGTCGACTGTCTTCGAGGTGACGAACTGCGCGTAGAGCCAGGCTGCCTTGGCGCGGTCGTCAGGCGTCGACTTGAGGAGCGTCCAGGAACCAACGTCCTGGTAGCCGAGCTTCATGCCGTCCTTCCAGTAGACGCCGTGCGGCGACGGAGCGAAGCGCCATTTCGGCGTACCGTCCTCGTTCACGACGGGAAGGCCGTCCTTCACCATGTCGGCGGTGAAGGCCGTGTACATGAACATCTGCTGGGCAATTTCGCCCTGCGCCGGAACCGGTCCGGATTCCGAGAACGTCATGCCTTGGGCCGCGGCCGGAGCGTAGGCCTTCATCCAGTCGAGATATTTCTGGATGGCATAGACCGACGCCGGACCGTTGGTGTCGCCGCCCCGAGCCACACAGGAGCCGACCGGCCGCGACTTCTCATCGACCTTGATGCCCCATTCATCGACCGGAAGACCGTTCGGCAGTCCCTTGTCGCCATTGCCGGCCATCGAAAGCCAGGCGTCGGTGAAGCGCCAGCCGAGCGACGGGTCCTTCTTGCCGTAGTCCATGTGGCCGTAGACCTTCTTGCCGTCGATCTCGCGGCCGGTGAAGAATTCGGCGATGTCCTCATAGGCCGACCAGTTGACCGGCACGCCGAGGTCGTAGCCGTACTTCGCCTTGAAGTCCGCCTTGTTCTTCTCGTCGTTGAACCAGTCGTAGCGGAACCAGTAGAGGTTCGCGAACTGCTGGTCGGGCAGCTGGTAAAGGTCGCCGTCCGGAGCGGTCGTGAACTTGGTGCCGATGAAGTCGGCAAGGTCGAGGTTCGGGTTGGTGACGTCCTTGCCCTCGTTCGCCATCCAGTCGGTCAGGCTGCGCGCCTGCTGGTAGCGCCAATGGGTGCCGATCAGGTCGGAGTCGTTGACATAGGCGTCGTACACGTTCTCGCCCGACTGCATCTGCGTCTGCAGCTTTTCGACGACATCGCCTTCGCCGATCAGATCGTGGGTGATCTTGATGCCGGTAATGTCGGCGAACGCCTTGGCCAGCGTCTTCGATTCATACTCGTGCGTCGTGATGGTTTCCGAGACGACCTTGATGTCCATGCCCGCAAAGGGTTTTGCGGCATCGATGAACCATTGCATCTCGGCTTCCTGGGCAGCGCGATCGAGCGTCGACATGTCCTTGATCTCGGCGTCGAGAAACGCCTTGGCTTCGTCCATTCCGGCATAGGCGTTGCCTGCCCCGAGCAGCAGGACAAGCGCAGTCGTCGATGTCAATAATTGCCGTTTCATGTGTTTCCTCCACTGTTTCATTTTTCAAGTTCGATCGGAGCAGACGCCGGCACGCGGCCGCTCCAACAGTTTCCCCCCTCTATACGTAGCGGAACACGCCGATGGCGTAGACCACGGAGAGAGCGAGAGCCCACCACAGGTTGGGTCCGACAAGACCCAGCCAAGCGAGATGGATAAAGGCGCTGCCGAGCAGCGATAGGAAGAGACGGTCGCCGCGCGTCGTCTCGAAGCGCAGCACGCCGACCCGGGGATTACCGCCTGGCGAGACGTATTCCCAGATCGCCATGCCGCAGAGCAGCATCAGGATCGTAATGAAAAAGACCGCAGTCGGCAGCGTCCACGCCATCCAGGAAAGGTTCATCGTCAGACCCTCCCCAGGGCAAAGCCCTTGGCGATATAGTTGCGTACGAACCAGATCACGAGCGCGCCCGGAAGGATGGTGAGCACGCCGGCTGCAGCCAGTACGCCCCAGTCGAGGCCCGAGGCCGAGACCGTGCGCGTCATGATCGCGGCGATCGGCTTGGCGGCGGTCGTGGTCAACGTACGCGCGATCAGCAGCTCGACCCACGAGAACATGAAGCAGAAGAAGCAGGCCACGCCTACACCGCTCGCGATCAGCGGCATGAATATCCTGAGGAAGAAGCGCGGGAAGGAATAGCCGTCGATATAGGCGGTCTCGTCGATCTCCTTCGGCACGCCCGACATGAAGCCTTCGAGAATCCAGACCGCCAGCGGCACGTTGAACAGGCAGTGCGCCAGCGCCACCGCGATGTGTGTGTCGATCAGCCCGAATGCCGAATAGAGCTGAAAGAACGGCAGCGCGAACACCGCCGGTGGCGCCATGCGGTTGGTCAACAGCCAGAAGAACAGGTGCTTGTCGCCGAGGAACCGGTAGCGCGAGAACGCATAGGCTGCCGGAAGCGCCACGGCGACGGAAATCACCGTATTCATAACCACATAGATGATCGAGTTGATGTAACCCTTGTACCAGGACGGGTCGGTGAAGATCACCATGTAGTTGGCGATCGTCGGGTTTCTCGGCCACAGCGAGAAGGCGCCCAGGATCTCCTGGTTGGTCTTGAAGCTCATATTGACCAGCCAATAGATCGGCAGCATCAGGAAGATGATGTAGATCGTCGGCACCAGCCACCAGAACCGCGACTCCTCGCCCCGCCGCCGCATCTTGCGGGCCAGCGCAGCGTTCGCCGCCTGCGTTTCCCCGCTAGCGGGGGCTTGCCGCATCAGCGTTCGTCCGTCGGCCGTGGTTTCATCGAGGCGCGCCATCTCACCGCTCCGCGTCGTAGGCTGTCATGACGGTGTAGAACACCCAGGACAGGAGCATGATGATCAGGAAATAGACGATCGACATCGCAGCCGCCTCGCCGAGGTTGAACTCGCCGATCGCCAGCTTCACCAGATCGATCGACAGGAAAGTGGTGGTATTGCCGGGTCCGCCGCCGGTGACGACGAACGGCTCGGTGTAGATCATGAAACTGTCCATGAAGCGCAGCAGAACCGCGATCAGCAGCACGCGGTTCATCTTCGGCAATTGAATGTAGCGGAAGATCGCCCAGCGCGACGCCCCATCGATCTTGGCTGCCTGGTAATAGGCGTCGGGGATCGAGACCAACCCTGCGTAGCAGAGCAAGACCACGAGGCTGGTCCAGTGCCAGACGTCCATGACGATGACGGTGACCCAGGCGTCGAACGGGTCGTTGACATAGTTGTAGTTGAAGCCGAGCGCCCGCAGCGTATATCCGAGCAGGCCGATATCGACGCGGCCGAACACTTGCCAGATCGTGCCGACGACGTTCCAAGGAATGAGCAGCGGCAGCGCCATCAGCACCAGGCAGACCGGCACGCCCCAGCCCTTCTTCGGCATGTTGAGCGCAATGAAGATGCCGAGCGGAATCTCGATGATGAGGATGATGGCCGAGAAGGCCAGGTTGCGGGCCATCGCTTCCCAAAAACGGTCGGAATGCAGGATCTCCTCGAACCATTCCGAGCCCGCCCAGAAGAACTTGTTGTCTCCGAACGTGTCTTGCACGGAGTAGTTGACGACCGTCATCAGCGGGATGATTGCCGAGAACGCCACCAGCAGAAGCACCGGCAGCACCATGAACCAGGCCTTGTTGTTCCAGGTCCTTTCCATGCTCAGCCTCCCATCTCGACGCGCCAGGAATCGGCATAGAGGTTGATGCCGGCCGGGTCGAACGCGATCTTCGGATCGGCGGGAATGTCCTCGTCCTCGCCGACGATCGCCGCGATGTCGCGGCCTTCGAAACTGGCGCGTACCACCTTGTGGCGGCCTATATCCTCGACCTTCCTGATTGAAACCGGCATGCCGGTGGCGCCAAGCCTGACATATTCGGGGCGGATGCCAAGTTCGATCGCGCCTGTGGTTCCAGCCTTGGGCGTGCCCGGCAATTCGATCGTCTGGCTGCCAAGCCGCGCGCTCCTGCCTTCGACCGCGACCGGCATGACGTTCATGCCCGGCGAGCCGATGAAATAGCCGACGAATGTATGTTTGGGGCGCTCGAACAACTCGGCCGGAGAGCCGATCTGCACGATCTCGCCCTCATACATGACGACGACGTTTTCGGCGAAGGTGAGCGCCTCGGTCTGGTCGTGCGTGACATAGACCATGGTGAAACCGAAGCGCCTGTGCAGCTGCTTCAGCTGCGAGCGCAGCACCCATTTCATATGCGGGTCGATAACGGTCAGCGGCTCGTCGAACAGGATCGCGTTGACATCGGAGCGCACCAGCCCGCGTCCGAGCGAGATCTTCTGTTTCTGGTCGGCCGTCAGCCCCCTCGCCTTTCTCCGGGCCATATCGGCCAACCCCGTCATCTCAAGCGTTTCGCGCACCTTGCGGTCGACGTCAGGTTCCGCAACGCCGCGGTTGCGCAGCGGGAACGCTAAATTGTCGTAGACGGTCATGGTGTCGTAGATGACCGGGAACTGGAACACCTGCGCAATGTTGCGCTCCTGCGTCGACAGATTGGTCACGTCCTTGCCGTCGAACAGAAGCTCGCCATGCGACGGGTACAACAGGCCGGAAATGATGTTGAGCAGCGTGGTCTTGCCGCAGCCCGACGGCCCGAGCAGCGCATAGGCGCCGCCGTCCTCGAAGGTGTGATGCACCTCCTTCAGCGCATAGTCCTTGTCCGACTTCGGATGCGGTCCGTAGGCGTGGCGGATGTGGTTGCAGTCGATGCGCGCCATGTGCCCTCCTCCCTTAAGCCGCCAGCATTTGTGGCGGCGCGGCCGAGCGGCCGTTCGCGTCGAAAACCATGATGTGGCGCGGATCGATGAACACCTCGATGGTCTGATCGGGCTCGAACACCAGGATGCCGTGCTCCAGCATCACCCAGCGGACATCGGCGAAGTCGAGATGCACAAAGCTTTCCGAACCGGTGATTTCGGTGACCGACACCTTGGCTCTCACCGGAACCGCCGACGGGCTCGGCCGGGCAAGAGAGAGATGGTGGGGCTGGAAGCCGATCGTGTAACTCGTATCAGCAATACCGGCGAGTTCAGCCGGCACCGGGAGGTTCACCCCACCATCAAGAAGGAAGCTTGAGCCGCTTTTCTTCAGCACGATCGTGTTGAGCGGCGGATCGGCGAACGTCTTGGCCGTGACGAGGTCGTTCGGTCTGCGGAAGACGTCGATCGTCGGGCCGAACTGGGTGATGCGACCCTCGGAAAGCGTCGCCGTGTTGCCGCCGAGCAGCAAGGCTTCGTGCGGCTCCGTCGTGGCGTAGACGAAAATGGTGCCGGTCGCCGCGAATATCCTGGGCAGTTCCGCGCGCAGTTCCTCGCGCAGCTTATAGTCGAGGTTGGCAAGCGGCTCGTCGAGCAGCACGAGGCTGGCGTTCTTGACGATGGCGCGCGCCAGCGCCGTGCGCTGCTGCTGGCCGCCCGAAAGGCTAAGCGGCGTGCGGTCGAGAAAGGGCGTCAGTTTGAGCAGGGCCGCGGCATTGCGCACCTCCTTGTCGATCTTTGCCCGCTCGGTCCCAGCCACCCTCAGCGGCGAGGCGATGTTCTCATAAACGGTCATCGCCGGATAGTTGATGAACTGCTGGTAGACCATGGCGACGTTGCGCTTCTGCACCGGGATGCCGGTGACATCCTTGCCATCGAACCAGACCGACCCGGATGTCGGCACATCAAGGCCGGCCATCAACCGCATCAGGCTGGTCTTGCCGGAAAGCGTCGGTCCAAGAAGGACGTTGAGCGAGCCGTGCTGAAGCGTCAGCGACACGTCGCGTATATGCTCCGTCGCGCCGACCGTCTTCGTCACGTTTCTCAGTTCCAGCATGATGCCTCCTCCCAGGCTTTCTGCATCACTATTCGGCAGCCGCGACATGGCGCCGGCTTATCCCGCGCATGAATTCGTCGAGCGCGGCCGCCTGCTCGCGGCTCAGATGCAGGCCGCGCTTGGTCCTGCGCCACAATACATCTTCGGCCGTCACCGCCCACTCATTTTGAACGAGGTAACGCACCTCGGCCTCGTAGAGATCGGCGCCGAAGTTTCGGCCAAGATCGGCATTCGATCTGGCAAGTCCCAGCAGCATCCTTGCGCGAGTTCCGTAAAGCCGGGTCAGGCGCCGCGCCAGACGCGCGTCGAGGAACGGATAGGCCGTTTTCAGTTTCGCCACTTCGGCGTCGAAGCCGCCGGCCGGGAAATCGCCGCCCGGCAGCGGCGCGTTTGCGGTCCACGGCTTGCCGCGCTTGCCGAGAAAACCCTCAATTTTCTCCAGCATCGATTCCGACAGCCGGCGATAGGTGGTGATCTTGCCGCCGAAGGTGTTGATGATCGGCGCCATGCCCTCGCCGCCGTCGGTCTTCAGCACATAGTCGCGGGTCGCCTCCTGCGCCTTCGAGGCGCCATCGTCATAAAGCGGGCGCACGGCCGAATAGGTCCAGACGATGTCCGAACGCTTGACCGGCTGCGCGAAATATTCGCTCGCCGCGGCACAGAGATAATCGATCTCGGTGTCGCTGATCTTCACCTCACGAGGGTCGCCAGAATAGTCCTGGTCCGTGGTGCCGATCAGCGTGAACTCGTCTTCATAGGGAATAGCAAAGATAATGCGGCCATCCTTGTTCTGGAAGAAATAGGCGCGCGGATCGTCGAACTTCTTGCCGATGACGATATGGCTGCCCTGTACCAGCCGGACATTATGCACGTCGTTCAAGCCGACCGTGGCGGACAGCACGTGGTCGACCCATGGACCGGCGGCGTTGACCAAAAGCCGCGCCTTGACCTCCTCGGTATCCCCGGTCTGCGCGTTTTCCAGCCTGACCGTCCAAAGCTCGCCTTCACGGCGTGCGCTGATGACTTTCGTGCGGGTTCGGATCGTTGCGCCGCGATCGGCGGCGTCGCGCGCGTTCAACGCCACCAGCCGCGCATCGTTGACCCAGCCGTCGGAATATTCGAAGGCTTTTCCAAACAACGGCTTCAGCGGCTTGCCGGCCGGGTCCTTCGCCATGTCCAGCGTCTTGGTCGCCGGCAGCAATTTGCGCCCGCCAATGTGGTCGTAAAGGAAAAGGCCGAGCCTGATCAGCCAGGCCGGACGCAAACCCTTGGCATAGGGCAGCACGAAGCGCATCGGCCAGATGATGTGCGGCGCGTTCTTCCAGAGAATTTCGCGCTCCATCAGCGCCTCGCGCACCAGGCGGAATTCGTAGAATTCGAGATAACGCAGGCCGCCATGGATCAGTTTGGTCGAGCCGGAGGAGGTTCCGCTGGCCAGATCGTTCATTTCGGCAAGGAAGACCGAAAAGCCGCGCCCAACCGCATCGCGGGCAATGCCGCACCCATTGATACCGCCACCGATGACGAAGATGTCATGGATCGGGGGTGCGCTCACAATAGTCCTCCCGGATTTCGCATTGCAGCATTTTTAGGTTTTTACGAACCGTGACGGAATTATTTCGAAATGGGAACGAATGTCAAACGAAATGTAAACGGCGGCTGTTGCCGCAACGGCACCCTCTAGGACAGCGACGTCTCGATCAGTTGAACCTCTGCCTCCTGGCAGATCTTGCGCACCGAGGGAATGTCGCAGCGGTCGGTGATGAAGGTGTTGACCTGCGACAGGTGGCCGATGCGGACCGGCGCCGTTCGCTCGAATTTGGTCTGGTCGGAAACGAGGATGACATGCCGGGCATTGGCAATGATCGCCTGCGCCACCTTCACTTCGCGAAAATCGAAATCGAGCAGCGCGCCGTCATGGTCGATCGCCGAGGCGCCGATCACCGCGTAGTCGACCTTGAACTGCCTGATGAAATCGACCGCCGCCTCGCCGACCACGCCGCCATCGGATCCGCGCACGACACCGCCGGCGATCACAACCTCAATCGAAGGATATATGCGCATCCTATTGGCAACATTGATGTTATTGGTGATGACCATCAAGCCGCTATGATCGAGGAGCGCCTTGCTGACCGATTCCGTCGTGGTGCCAATATTGATGAACAGGGAGGCATTGTCCGGAATCAGCCTGGCTGCTGCGCGGCCGATCGCCTCCTTTTCGTCGGCGGCGATCTTGCGCCGTGCCTCATATTCCATGTTCTCGATGCCGGATGGGAACAGCGCCCCGCCATGAATGCGCGACAGCAGCCGCTGGTCGCACAGATCGTTGAGATCCTTGCGGATGGTCTGCGGCGTCACGTTGAAATGCGTTGCCAGATCATCGACCAGCACGCGGCCATGGTCCTTGGCCATCTGGATGATTTCCGAATGACGCGGCGACAGATACATTGGGGGACCTCCCGTTTTCGTTTTTCTTGGGTATAGCGGAAAACGAAAGTGATGAAAAGGCGCAAGCCGGCTAACGAAATTGCATGCGTCCAGAGGGCAAACCTCGGCGCAACTTTGCCGACAAATTCAACCCAGACCGCGCGCGATTTCGGTGACGACTTCGAAAGCCGTGTCGATATCCGCCGCCGTCGTCTCGAACTGACCGACCTGAAAGCGGATCGCGACCTGCCCGTCTACTCGTGTCTGGGTCAGGTAGATGCGGCCATCGTCGTTGATCGCGTTGACCAGCCGCAGATTGTGTTCGTCCGAATCGATGCCGGCCGCCGCCAGATGCCGGAACGAAAACAGCGACAGCATCGGCTCCGTGACGATCTCGAAGTCCGTTTCCCGCGCCAGCCGCGCAGCGAGACCTTCGCTCCAGGCGACATGGTTGCGGATCATGGTCCGCAGATTCTCCAGCCCGTGGGCCCGCAGCAGGAACCACAGCTTCAGCGCACGAAAACGCCTGCCGAGCGGCACCGACCATTCGGAATAATTGATGATGCCGTCGCGTCCATGCGTCTTCAGGAATTCGGGCTTGATGGCCAGGGTGCGAACCAAATCCTCCGGCTGGCGGATAAACTGCACTGAGCAGTCGAACTGCGCGCCCAGCCACTTATGCGGATTGAAGACGATGGAATCCGCCTGCCCAGCGCCAGTCCAGAAATGGCGAAACTCGGGACAGATCATTGCCGATCCGGCCCAGGCCGCATCGACATGCAGATAGAGTCCATGGCGCTTGGCTACCGCGGCGACGCCGGCGATATCGTCGGTGCCGCCGGTGCTGGTGCCGCCGACACAGGCAATGATGCCGGCCGGCAGCATGCCAGCTTCCTGGTCGGCGACGATCGCCGCTTCCAGGGCTGCGACATCCATGGCGCGAAAGCGGCCGGCAACCGGAATGCGCACGAGATTGTCCTCGCCGATGCCCGATACCCAGATCGCCCGGTCGATGGAGGTATGAACCTGGTCGGAAGAATAGACGCGCAATATCGGCTGGCCTTGCAGGCCCTTCTCGTTGCCCTGCCAGTCGAGCGCTCGCTCGCGCATGGTCAACACGGCGGCGAGCGTCGCCGACGATGCCGAATCCTGCATGACGCCGGAAAACCCTTCCTGCAGGCCAAGCGCCTGACGCATCCAGTCGACGACGCGCGTCTCGAGTTCGGTCGCTGCCGGCGAGGTCTGCCAGAGCATGCATTGCGCGGCCATCGCCGAGACCAGATATTCGGCCACCACCGAAACCGGTGCGGCATTGGCCGGGAAATAGGCGAAGAAGCGCGGATGCTGCCAATGCGTCATGCCCGGCAGGATTTTCTGCTCGAAATCGGCGAAGATCTCATCCATCGGCTCCGCCGCTTCAGGCGGCGAAGTCCCCACGCTCCTGAAGATGTCACCGGGATCGACCAGCGGCCGCACCGGTCTTTCGCGCAGCGAGTTGCGATAGTCGGCGCCCCAATCCGCGGCGCGCCTCGACCATTGCCGGAATTCGTCGTTGTTCATCGCACCTCCGGAAAAGACAAGCCGTCTATTCGGGAAAATCAGGCAGACTCGCAAAAGCAGTTTTCAGTGCGTTCGACCAGCCGTCCGAAATGGTGCGGTAGTATTGATCGTCCTGGGCTATCCGCTTCTTCAGGCTGACCTTGTAGGCGTCCTTTTCGTAGAACAGCAGGTCGAGCGGCAGACCGACCGACAGGTTCGATTTCAGCGTCGAGTCGAACGACACCAGCAACAGTTTCACCGTCTCGGCGAAACTCATCGTCTTTTCATAGGCGCGAATGATGATCGGTTTGCCGTATTTGGTCTCGCCGATCTGGAAAAACGGCGTGTCGTCGGTCGATTCGATGAAATTGCCTTCCGGATAGATCATGAACAGCCGCGGCGCGCTGCCCTTGATCTGGCCACCGAGGATGAAGGAGGCATTGAAATAGGAATCCGCCTTGTCGCCGGATGGCGACGAATTGGCGATGACTTCCTTGACGGTGTCGCCGACCATCCGCACCGTCTGGTACATGGAGGGCGTTTCGAGCAGTGTCGCGTGGCGATCGCCAACTGCCTTGGTGCGCTCGTCGAGCAGGCTGACGACCGCCTGCGTCGTCGCCAGATTGCCGGCCGACATCAGCACGATGACGCGCTCGCCCGGCTCTTCCCAGACATGCATCTTTTTGAAGGTCGAGATCGAATCCATGCCGGCATTGGTGCGCGTGTCCGACATGAACACGAGCCCGCGATCGATCTTCAGGCCGACGCAATAGGTCATCGAATCTCTTTGGCAGCAATCTTGTCGAGGATTACTGCTCCACCGTGACGGTGACCGCAAGCTGTTCTTCTGCTTGTCCCAGCCGAATTCCCGATACGGGCGTCGCGTCGCGATAGTCACGGCCGATCGCCACTTTTACATAGCGTTCGTCAGGCGAAATGCCGTTGGCGACGTCGAACGCGACCCAGCCCAAGCCCGCAACATGCGCCTCGGCCCAGGCATGGCTTGCCGCCTGCTCGACCGCCGCATCCATCATTAGATAGCCGCTGACGTAGCGGGCCGGAAACCCCATGGCGCGCGCGGCGGCGGCAAAGATATGGCTGTGATCCTGGCAGACGCCGGTCTTGAGTGCCAGCGCATCCTCGGCCGGGGTCGCCGCGTTGGTAGTGCCCGGCGTATAGGCGACGCGCTCGCCGATCGTGGCCATCAGTCTATGCAATCTTTCGATATCCGTCCCCTCGCCGACCGACGCCGCGAGCTCGCGAATGCCGCTGCCGATCGTCGTCAACGGCGTTTCGTGGCCAAACAGCCAGAGCGGCGCGAAACCCTGCTGTGGCCCGGAGACGCCTGACGTGTCGCGTGTCACCACCTCGCCCGATGCCGCGACGGTGATGAAATCGCGCTCGCCTTCAACGCTCAAAAGCCGTGTGTCGTTGCCGAAATGGTCGGTGAAGCGCACTTCCTCGCGTGCGCCTTCGATCTTCAGCGCCCAAGACAGCACGGTCTGCGTCGATCCGCTGACCGGAAGCAGCCGTAATCGCTGCAGCAGATAATGCACCGGCGCATCGTAGCGGTATTCGGTCCGGTGGGTGATCTTCAGCCGCATGGCTTCCTCAGTAGAATCGATAGTCCTGCGCGATCTCGTCGCCGAGCCTGGTGTTGTCGCGAATGAAATTGGCCAGGAATTCATGCAGGCCGGCGTCGAATATGTCCTTGATCGAGCCGGCCGTCAGCATGGCCTGGGTCTTGCCCGCCGTCGCATGACAGGCATGACGCTCGCCATAATCGTCGCCCAGGAACCTGAGATGCTCGGTCAGGAATCGGTAGCAGAAGGTCAGCGAGCGCGGCATGCGCACATTGAGGATCAGATAGTCGGCGATGTTGGTCGGCTTGTAGTCGGCCTCGTAGACCCAGCGATAGGAGCGGTGCGCCGACACCGAGCGCAGGATCGATTCCCACTGGTAATTGTCCAGCGTCGAACCGACCCATGAGATCGACGGCAACAGCACATAGTATTTCACGTCGAGGATGCGCGCCGTGTTGTCGGCGCGCTCCACATAGGTGCCGAGCTGGGAGAAATCGAAGATCTCATTGCGCAGCATGGTGCCGTAGAACGAGCCGCGGATCAGCGCCGTCTCGCGCTTGATCGCATCGAGCACGCTGGGCAGGTCGCGCTCGTCGATCGGCCTGGCCAGCATCCGCTTCAGCGACATCCAGGCTTCGTTGATGCTTTCCCAGGTTTCGCGCGTCAGCGCGGTGCGCACCATGCGGGCATTGTTGCGAGCCGTCTCGATCGACGCCATCGTGCTCGACGGGTTCGACGTGTCGCGCAGCAGGAAATCGGCGACATTGGCGGCGGTATAGTCGGAATATTTCTGCGTGAAGGCAGCGTCCGAGCCGGCGCTTAGCAGCACCGAGTTCCACTCCTCCGAAGCGTTCTGCGTACGTGTCAGCGCCATGCGTAGCCCGGCATCGACCAGCCGCGCCATATTCTCCGCCCGCTCGATGTAGCGGTTCATCCAGTAGAGCCCGTTGGCGGTGCGGCCGAGAAGCATGTCAACTTGCCTCGAAGTCGAGCGAATAGGGAATAGCGAATAGCGAATAGCGGAAATATGAGGTCATGACTTTTGTTGCAGACTCCTGATCATTGAACGCAGCATTTTCCCGATCTCCTCAGCCTGGCTAAGTAAACGAACCACCTCTTTCTCAACCATCAAGCTTACCCTTCCGGATAAGATCAGGTGCGTTTCCAACTCTTTGAGCGAGCCTTGAGCAATGCGCAAAAATTGGATGAAGGCTCCCGTATTTTCTCGTCCGTGGCCCTCCGCGATGTTTGCTGCGATTGATGCCGCCGAGCGCCTATCTGAGAGGTCATGCCGTATGCTTCCTTGCTCGGGAACGCTGCCGTCCCGGAATAGCAATCTACCGCCAATTCGATGGCTGCCTTCCAAACAATCAGGTCCCTGTAAGAATTGATCGCCGTCACACACCTCCCTATCCCTATCCCTATCCCTATCCCTATCCCTATCCCTATCCCTATCCCTATTCGCTATTCCCTACTCGCTATTCCCTACTCGCTACTTCCTACTTTAATCATCCAGCACCCACGTATCCTTGGTGCCGCCGCCCTGCGAGGAGTTGACCACCAGCGAGCCTTCCTTCAGCGCCACGCGCGTCAGCCCGCCGGGCACGATCTGGATGCGGTCGGAAACCAGCACATAGGGCCTGAGATCGACATGGCGCGGCGCCAGCCCCTTGTCGGTCAGGATCGGGCAGGTCGACAGCGCCAGCGTCGGCTGTGCGATGTAGTTCGATGGTTTTGCGGCGAGTTTCTTGGAAAAATCCTCGCATTCCTTTTTGGTCGCGGCCGGCCCGACCAGCATGCCGTAGCCGCCGGACCCGTGAACTTCCTTGACCACCAACTCGTCGATATGTTCGAGCACGTATTTCAGGCTGTCCGGTTCCGAGCAGCGCCAAGTCGGGATGTTGCCGAGGATCGCCTTGCGGCCGGTGTAGAATTCGACAATCTCGGGCATGTAGGAATAGATCGCCTTATCGTCGGCGATACCGGTTCCCGGCGCATTGGCGATGGTGATGTTGCCGGCGCGGTAGACATCCATGATTCCAGGCACGCCAAGTGCCGAGTCCGCCCGAAAGGTCAGCGGATCGAGGAAAGAATCGTCGACCCTCCGGTAAAGCACGTCGATCTGCTTGTAGCCTTCGGTCGTGCGCATCGCGACGTGGCCGTCGACGACGCGCAGATCCTGCCCCTCGACAAGCTGCACGCCCATTTGGTCGGCAAGGAAGGCATGTTCGAAATAGGCGGAGTTGAAGCTGCCCGGCGTCAGCACGGCGATGGTTGGCGCGCCCTTGGTGCTCTGCGGCCGCACCGCTGCCAGCGACTGGCGCAAGAGCTGCGGATAGTTTTCCACCGGTCGCACCTTGATCTGCTGGAACAGCTCGGGAAAGAGCTGCATCATCGTCTCGCGGTTCTCCAGCATGTAGGAGACGCCGGAGGGCGTGCGCGCATTGTCCTCCAGCACATAGAATTCGTTCTCGCTGATACGCACGATATCGACGCCGATGATATGGGTGTAGACGCCGGCCGGCGGCCGAACCCCGATCATTTCCGGCAGAAACGCCTCGTTCTTGGCGATCAATTCCTTGGGGACGCGCCCGGCGCGCAAGATCTCCTGGCGGTGATAGATGTCGTCGAGAAAGGCGTTCAGCGCCTGCACGCGCTGCTCGATGCCTTGCGTCAGCCGTCGCCATTCATTGCCGGAAATGATGCGCGGAACGATGTCGAAGGGGATCAGCCGCTCGGAGGCTTCCTGCTCGCCATAGACGGCAAAGGTGATGCCGGTCTTGCGGAAGACGCGCTCGGCGTCCTGCATCTTTTCGGTAAGCCTGGCCGGATCCTGCTCCTTCAGCCAGCGATCGTAAGCCGAATATGGTGTTCTCAATCCGGAGATTTCCGGAAGCATTTCGTCGAACGCTGCCAATCGCATACTCCCCTGTGAGGCCATTTCACTGGCGTCACCGGAGAAAATCAAGCGCAATCGGTGATTTGGAGGGTGCTGGCGATCAGTATGTCGCGGCTGCCTAAAATTAGGGCAGCACCAATATGGCTGTGATCAGGCTTTGCCTTATGTCCAGGCAGGCGGCCGGCACTGCTCAGAACGCACGAAAGGTGACGACCGTGAACGTGTCCTTGATACCCGGAAGGACTTGCACCTTCTCGTTGACGAAATGGCCGATGTCTTCCTCGTCGTCGACATAGAATTTGGCGAGCAGATCGTAATTGCCGGCTGTAGAGTAAATTTCCGAAGCGATCTCGGCATCGGCCAAAGCGCTGGCAACCTCATAGGCCTTGCCCAGATCGCACTTTATCTGCACGAAAAATGCCTTCATTGCCCGGTCCTGCTCAAGCTTGCACCTACAGCGCCGCGCGTCCTTTTTGGACGCGCAAAGGACGCTGTAGCACTTTGATTGCGCATGATCCTTTCCGAAAATCGATTCCGATTTTCGGGGTCATGCGCATAGGCGGCCCTTGTGGCAGACTGCCGCCCGGCTTTCAAGCATCAGGACGGCGCTCCCCTGAAGGAAGCTTAAGTGCAGCCAATCGCCGAATCTTCGCAGACGTGGATAGTCGAACCGGGCGGAGCGGTCGCTCACATCGCCGGAATATCGCCCCTCGCCCAGCCCTCGGAAATCTCTGCCGCCCGCGCCTCGAAAGCGCCGGCTTCGATGGCGGCACGAATCTCCTGCATCAGCCTCTGGTAGTAGGAAAGATTGTTCCAGGTCAGCAGCATCGCCCCCAGCGCCTCTTGCGAGCGCACGAGGTGGTGCAGATAGGCACGTGAATAATCCCGCGCGGCCGGGCAGTCGCTCTCGTCGTCGAGCGGACGCGGATCATCGGCGTGGCGGGCGTTGCGCAGATTGACCTTGCCGCGCCTTGTATAGGCGAGGCCATGGCGGCCGGCGCGGGTCGGCATCACGCAGTCGAACATGTCGATGCCGCGCGCCACCGATTTCAATATATCGTCCGGCGTGCCGACACCCATCAGATAGCGGGGCCTGTCCGCCGGCAGCTCCGGGCAGGTGATATCGAGCATTTCGAGCATCACCGCTTGCGGTTCGCCGACCGCCAGCCCGCCGATCGCGTAGCCCTTGAGGTCCATCGCTTTCAGCGCCTGCGCCGAGCGCAGCCGCAACGCGGCTATGTCGCCGCCCTGGACGATGCCGAACATCGCCTTCCCCTGCTGGTCGCCGAACGCCGTCTTGCAACGCTCGGCCCAGCGCAGCGATAGCTCCATGGCCCGCTCGATCTCGTTCTCCTTGGCCGGCAGCGCGGTGCATTCGTCGAGCTGCATCTGGATGTCGGAATCGAGCAGTCCCTGGATCTCGATCGAGCGTTCTGGGGACATCTCGTAGGCGGCGCCGTCGATGTGCGAACGGAAGGTGACGCCCTTTTCGGTGAGTTTCCTCAGCTTCGACAGCGACATCACCTGGAAGCCGCCGCTGTCGGTCAGGATCGGATGCGGCCAGCGGGCGAATTCGTGCAGGCCGCCAAGCCGCGCCACACGTTCGGCGCCGGGTCGCAGCATCAGATGATAGGTGTTGCCCAGGATGATGTCCGAACCGACACCGCGCACCTGATCCATATACATGGCCTTGACGGTGCCGCCGGTGCCGACCGGCATGAAGGCCGGCGTGCGGATTTCGCCGCGCGGCATGGTGATGGAGCCGCGCCGCGCTTTCCCGTCGGTCGCCAGCACCTTGAAGGTGAACGCCTTAGTCATTGAATTCCTTGTTGTATACTGGGCGCGCGTCCATCGTTCTCCTCCTTGAACAGAAGACTTGCATCTCCATAGGAGTAAAACCTGTAGCGGTTCTCGATGGCATGCTCGTAGGCCGCACGCATCGTTTGCAGCCCGCAAAACGCCGAAACCAGCATGAACAGCGTCGAGCGCGGGAGATGGAAATTGGTCATCAGCATGTCGGCGGCCTTGAAACGATAGCCGGGCATGATGAAGATATCGGTCGGACCTGACCATCCGGCCAATGTGCCGTCCTCCCGCGCGGCGCTCTCCAGCAGGCGCAGCGACGTCGTACCGACGGCTATGATGCGCCCGCCACGCGCCTTTGCCGCGTTGAGCGCCGCGGCCGTTTCCGGGCTGACCGAACCGATCTCGGCATGCATCTTGTGATCGGCCGTGTCGTCGACTTTCACCGGCAGGAACGTGCCGGCACCGACATGCAAGGTGACGAAGCGCCGCTCGATGCCCTTGGCATCGAGTGCGGCGAAAAGCTCGGGCGTGAAATGCAGGCCGGCAGTGGGAGCGGCGACAGCCCCCTCCTCACTGGCATAGATGGTCTGGTAGTCGATGCGGTCGCGTTCGTCGTCGTCACGCTTCGAGGCGATGTAGGGCGGCAGCGGAATGTGACCGACGGCGTGCAGTGCCTCGTCGAGAAACGGGCCCGAGAGGTCGAAACCGAGCAGCGCTTCGCCGGCCTCGCCCTTCTCGATCACGGTGGCGTCGAGTTGGCCGAGAAAGCAGGAATTGGCGTCATGGCCGAAATGGATGCGGTCGCCGGCGGCGATGCGCTTGCCCGGACGCATGAAAGCCAGCCAGCGGTCCGGCCCTACCCGCATGTGCAACGTGGCTTCGACTTGCGCCATCGCCTCGCCGCGCCGCCTGATGCCTTTCAACTGTGCCGGAATGACTTTGGTGTCGTTGAACACCAGCACGTCACCGGTCTCGAGCAGCGACGGCAGCTCACGCACCGTTCGGTCTTCGAGCCCCTCACCCGGCCTGACCACCAGCATGTTGGCGCTGTCGCGCGGTTCTGCCGGTCGAAGCGCGATGCGCTCCTCCGGCAGTTCAAAGTCGAAAAGGTCGACGCGCAAGAAAACCCCGCCTCAAGGTTCCGGGCAGGTTACCGCCCAGGCGCCAACACCGTCGATGCTCAGCGTGCCGCCCATTGCGACATTGGACTGTTCGCTGGCCTTGACCAGTCGCAGTTTGGCGACAATCGAGCTGATACCCTCGTCGGTGAGATCGATCGCCATGTGCTGGTCGTCCTCGAATGCCTGTCCGACGATCACTTTCATCGATCCCGGCTGACCATCGGTGGTCCATGTCTTGCCGCCGGCATCCAGCCACACGCGCGCGACTGCGATCGTGGCGGTGTTCCCCATCAGGACATCGATCGATGCCGCGTCGCCTTCTGCGCTGCAAATCATCGATTCCGTTGCCAGTGCCGGAGTGGCCGCCGCGACAAGCATCAGAGTAGTCGCGACAGCCCGATAGGTCATTTCACGTCGGCCGCGACCTTCAGCGACACGATCTTGTCGGGATCCGGCACCGGCTCGCCGCGCTTGATCTTGTCGACATTGTCCATGCCTTCGATGACCTGGCCCCAGACCGTGTACTGACGGTTGAGGAAGGCGGCATCGTCGAAGCAGATGAAGAACTGCGAGTTGGCCGAGTTCGGGTTCTGCGAGCGCGCCATCGAGCAGGTGCCGCGGCCATGGTTGGCGTTGGAGAACTCTGCCTTCAGGTCGGGCTTGTCGGAGCCGCCGGTGCCGGCACGGGCGGGCGCGAAAGAGGGTTTGCTGGAATTGCCGAATTTCACGTCGCCGGTCTGCGCCATGAAGCCGTCGATGACGCGGTGGAACACGACGCCGTCATAGGCGCCTTCGCGCGCCAATTCCTTGATGCGACCGACATGGCCAGGCGCCAGATCGGGAAACAGTTCGATGACGACCTTGCCCTTGGTCGTTTCCATGATGAGCGCGTTCTCGCGGTCCTTGATCTCGGCCATGTCAGAATATCCTTTGAAGCTAATGGGTTTACTTGCCGTCGGCGGCGATACTCACCTTGATCATGCGATCGGGACCGGTGACAACCCCGTTTTGCGCCTCGTCGCCTTTCTTTATCTGGTCCACCAACTCCATGCCTTTTTCGACATTGCCGACGATGGTGTACTGGCCATCGAGCGGCGGCGCCGGCGCGAACATGATGAAGAACTGCGAATTGGCGGAATCCGGGTTTTGCGAGCGGGCCATGCCGACCACGCCGCGCACGTAGCGCTCGGACGTCGAGAATTCGGCCGGCAGGTCGGGAAGATCTGAACCGCCGGTGCCGACAGCATCGGCGCTGAAACCGTTCTTCATGTTGCCGAACTTTACGTCGCCGGTCTGTGCCATGAAGCCGTCGATGACGCGGTGGAAAGCGACATTGTCGTAAGCGCCCTGGCGGACCAGCTTTTTGATCTGCTCGACATGCTTGGGCGCGAGATCGGGCCTGAGCGCGATGGTCACGTCGCCATCCTTCAGCGTTATGATCATGGTGTTTTCCGGATCGGCTGCGAGCGCCGAAACGGATGCAGCCACAAGGCCGAAAAGAACGACGAAGCAGGTGGCAAGCCTTTTGAGCTGCATGGATCTTTCTCCGAAAACCTTTGTTTCATGCATATCGCTGTCCCGAAACCGGGTTCGACTTCTGGTCGACATGCCTTATTTCGCGAATTTGGCGGTGAGTACGCCAGCCACAGCCGCCGGCACGAAGGGGCGGATGTCGCCTCCCATCGAGGCTATCTGACGGACAAGTGTGGCGGTAATGGTTCGCACCGAAGGGCTGGCGGGTAGAAAAACCGTCTGCAGTTCCGGCGCCATGGTTTCGTTCATGCCGGCCATCTGCATCTCATAGTCGAGGTCGGTGCCGTCGCGCAGGCCGCGGATCATGATCGACGCGCCGTGCTTCCTGGCCGCGTCGATGACTAGCCCGTCGAAAGCGACGACCTTGATGCGGACGCTGTCGTTGCCGAATTCGGCCTTCGTCGCCGCTTCTATAAGCCCAACCCGTTCCTCGAACGAAAACAACGGCTTCTTGCCGGGATGAATGCCGATCGCCGCATAGACGGTGTCCGCGACGGCCAGCGACGCCTTCAGCACGTCGAGGTGGCCGTTGGTCAGCGGGTCGAAGGAGCCGGCGTAAAGAGCGATGCGTTCAGTCATGGCAGGGTGCTTCTAGCGAGCCTCTCTCGCAAAGGCAAATCCGATTAACGAGCCGCCAATGCATGTCGCCCAAAAAACCTGGCCTTGGGCCTGACCCGAGGGTGCGCAGCGGTTTGGGACAACGACATGCACCCCAACGGGATCCAAAGCGCATCGTCTGAGCCACGTTAATCGCGATGCGCTTTGAATGAAGCTTCTGGCCGAGATGAACGACAAATGAACAGGCCGATCACGAAGGCTTCACGCAGCGTTCACTAGGTTACAGCTTCAGAAGATGAAACCAAAACCCCATTTGAACGTTGTTAGGCGCAGGAGAACAAGCACATGCTGATCTACATGCTCGCCGCCGCAATGACCGTCGCCATGCTTATAGCCACCGTATTCGGGCTGCATCAGGAAGCAGGCCGCGTCCGCGCCAAGGCCAATATCAAGCGATTCGAAGGCTTCGGCATCCGCAAGCCTTATCGCCACTTCTGATCCGGCCGCCATCTGTTGACGGCGCCGGCCCCTCGGCCGGCATTTACCCGCCAAAACCTACTCGGCGCTGTCCGGGCCAGCGTCCCCAGCACCCGTATCGTCGCCCTCGACGCTTTCTTCGGCGTCCTCGTCCGACTGCGGCTCCGATATACGCTCCACCGACACGACCTTCTCTCCGTCAGCCGTGTTGAAGATGGTCACGCCCTTGGTGGCGCGGCTGGCGAAACGAATGCCGTTGACCGGCACGCGGATGACAGTGCCGCCGTCCGAGACAAGCATGATCTGGTCGTCGTTGCCGACCGGGAACGTTGCCACCAATCTGCCGATCTCGGCCGCTTTCGACACGTCGGTGGCGCGAATGCCCTTGCCGCCGCGCCCAGTCAGACGGAAGTCGTAGGACGATGAGCGCTTGCCATAGCCATATTCCGTCACCGTCAGCACGAACTGCTCGTGTGCCCTAAGGAATTCGTAGCGCTCGTCGGAAAGCTCCGTCTCCTCGCCAACCTCTTCATTAGTGAGCTGGATGTCTTCGTCCTCACCCGCCGCAATGCCGGCGGCGAGCCGCCGTTCGGCCACCACCCGCTTGAGATAAGCGGCACGCTCGGCCGGCGGCGCCTCGACATGCTCGATCACCGCCATGGAGATCACACGGTCGGTGGCAGCCATGGCGATGCCGCGCACGCCAACCGAGTTGCGGCTCTGGAAGACGCGCACGTCGCTGACCGAGAAGCGGATGCACTGGCCGGAGCTTGCGGTCAAAAGCACGTCGTCATTGTCGGTGCAGGTCTCGACGCCGAGGATCTCGTCGCCTTCCTCTTCCAGCTTCATGGCGATCTTGCCGTTGCGGTTGACCTGGACGAAGTCCGACAGCTTGTTGCGGCGGACCGTGCCGCGCGTGGTGGCGAACATCACGTCGAGCTCGCCCCAGCTGGTCTCATCCTCCGGCAGCGGCATGATGGTGGTGATGCGTTCGCCCTGCTCCAGCGGCAGCATGTTGATCAGTGCCTTGCCGCGCGATTGCGGGTTGCCGATCGGCAGGCGCCAGACCTTTTCCTTGTAGACGATGCCGCGCGAGGAGAAGAACAGGACCGGCGTGTGCGTGTTGGCGACGAATAGCCGGGTGACGAAATCCTCTTCCTTGGTCGACATGCCGGAGCGGCCCTTGCCGCCGCGGCGCTGCGCCCGGTAGAGCGACAGCGGCACGCGCTTGATATAGCCGGAATGGCTGACCGTCACGACCATGTCCTCGCGCTGGATCAGGTCCTCGTCTTCCATGTCCGCCCCGCCCTCGGAGAGCTCGGTGCGGCGTGGCGTGCCGAACTCGTCGCGCACGGCGATGAGCTCGTCCTTGACGATCTGCTGAATGCGGGCGCGGGACGACAGGATGTCCAGGTAATCCTTGATCTCGTCGCCGATTGTGTTCAGCTCGTCGGCGATTTCGTCGCGGCCGAGCGCTGTCAGGCGCTGCAGGCGCAGTTCGAGGATGGCGCGCGCCTGTTCCTCGGACAGATTGTAGGTGCCGTCTTCATTGATGCGGTGGCGCGGATCGTCGATCAGCAGGATCAGCGATTCGACGTCGCCCGAGGGCCAGCGCCGCTCCATCAGCTGCTCGCGCGCCGTCTGCGGGTCCGGCGCGGTGCGGATCAGCTTTATCACCTCGTCGATATTGGCGACGGCAATGGCAAGGCCGACCAGCACATGGGCGCGGTCGCGCGCCTTGCGCAGCAGGAATTTGGTGCGCCGGCTGATCACCTCCTCGCGGAAGGCGACGAACGCCTTCAGCATGTCGATCAGCGTCAGAACTTCCGGCTTGCCGCCGTTCAGCGCCACCATATTGGCGCCGAAGGAGGTCTGCAGCGGCGTAAAGCGATAGAGCTGATTGAGGATGACGTCGGCGACCGCGTCGCGCTTCAGTTCGATGACGACGCGGTAACCTTGGCGGTCGCTCTCGTCGCGGATGTCGGATATGCCCTCGATGCGCTTGTCGCGCACAAGCTCGGCCATCTTCTCGATCATCGACGACTTGTTCACCTGATAGGGAACTTCGGTGATGATGATCGATTCACGGTCGTTGCCGCGCTGCTCGACATTGACGCGGCCGCGCATGACTATGGAGCCGCGGCCGGTCGAATAGGCGCTGTAGATGCCGGAACGGCCGAGCACGATGCCGCCGGTCGGGAAATCCGGTCCAGGGATGATCTCCATCAGCGCCGGCAGATCGATCGCCGGATTGTCGATGAGGGCAATGGCGCCGTTGCATACTTCGCCGAGATTGTGCGGCGGAATGTTGGTGGCCATGCCAACGGCAATGCCGCCGGAACCGTTGACCAGAAGGTTGGGGAAGCGAGCCGGCAGCACCTTCGGCTCGGTGTCGGACGCATCATAAGTGTCCTGGAAATCGACGGTGTCCTTGTCGATATCTTCCAGCAACTCATGCGCGACCTTGGTCAGCCGCGATTCGGTGTAGCGCATCGCCGCCGGCGGATCGCCGTCGATCGAACCGAAATTGCCTTGTCCGTCGATCAGCGGCACGCGCAGCGACCAGTCCTGCGCCATGCGCACCAAGGCGTCGTAGATCGAGGCATCGCCATGCGGATGGTATTTACCCATCACGTCGGCGACCGGGCGGGCCGACTTCACATATTTGCGGTTCCAGTGGTAACCGCTCTCATGGGCGGCATAGAGGATACGGCGATGCACCGGCTTCAACCCGTCGCGCACGTCGGGCAGCGCACGGCTGACGATCACGCTCATGGCGTAATCGAGATAGGAGCGCTGCATCTCCTCGATGATGGATATCGGCTCGATGCCGGTGGGGCCGCCGTCGGCGCCGCGCGGTGTCTTCTGGTCGGTCAAATCAGGTCACAATCTAATCAGGAATCACTCGGTGCTTATATAGGAAGCGCGGCCGAAACTCCAATGTCCGCGGCAGTTTTCCAATGACGATTTTTGTGGCGATTTCAAAAGGATATCGCTGATTGCGACGATATGGCCGAGGCGCTTTTTCGTGGTCGCCGGTTAAAGCTGATTGTCCGGCCAATTTTGCGTCACAAAGCCGGAACGGCAGGCGCATTCGACAATTTATCCCCTCGCCGCCGGACCCGATAGGCGCCGGGCGCCTCCCCCATCACGCGCCGGAAACGGCGGTTGAAGGTCGACAAATCGTTGAACCCCGCCTCGAAGGCGATCGTCGAGATCGCCTCGTCCGACATGCGCAGCCGCACCGCCGCCCTGTGCAGCCGGGTCTTCAGCAGGAACTGGTAGGGCGTCACGCCCGCCACGTGCCGGAAGCTGCGCAGGAAATGGTAGGGGCTGGTCGCCGTCTCGCTTGCAAGCTCGGCAAGCGAGATCGGCCCTTCGGCGTCCTTTTCGATGCGCCGCACCGCCTCTGCGACACGTTTCTGGTCGCGGCGGCTCGGTACCCGGGCAGCAGGCGTGACGCCGGAGGCGACGGCCGCGCTGGCAATGCGCAGGGCGAGTTCCTCGAACGCGTCGATGTCGGCCATATCGCGCGCGGCTTCCGCCTCGGCAAGCAGCGCTGCCAGCGCCGGCAAGGGCGGCAGGCGCGGCATCTTGAAATTCAGCTTCTTTGCATCCGGCATGCCGGCGACAATCTGTTCCATATAGGCCGGCTCGAAATGGAAGGAGAGGCAACGGTCGCCAGCGCCATGCTCGTGTCCGCATTCATAGCATGTGCCGGGGTTGCCGAGCAGAAGCGCGCCCGGCGCCAGCATCGCGGTTCCCTGTTGCGCGCGGTAGCGAAAGGTGCCGCTGGTCACCACGGCGACGCAGAATTTGCGATGCTCTTCCTCGAACGGGCGATCAGCGGCGCCGGCGGTGCAGACCACATCCGACACCTGCCAGCCTCGCCCAGACGCCAGTGTATGCGCGCTCGTTGTCATGGCTCGAAAGATAGCAATTTTTCCCAAGCACAGAACCCTGGTGCCGCCTATTCCCACCAATCTCCTGACAAAATGGGGCTCCTGACAGATGGGGTCCCTTGACAAAATGAGGTCGAAATCATGTTCAATTCATCGTCCTTTGCCGAAACCCTGCATAGCAACGGCCCGGCCACGGACCTTGCCGAAAAACTGAACCTTTACGGCCGCTTCGTTGGCGCCTGGACATTCGACGCCACGCGCAACCTCGAGGACGGCCAGGTGCTGACCGGGCGCGGCGAGGTGCATTTCGGCTGGGTGCTCGAAGGCCGCGCGATCCAGGACGTATGGATCCTGCCCGCGCGCGACGCCGGTTCCTCGCCCTCTCTCGGCAAATGGACCTTCTATGGCACGACACTGCGCGTCTATGACCCCGGCGTCGACGCCTGGCACATCTTCTGGAGCGACCCACGCACCCAGTATTACAGCCGCCAGCTCGGCCGCGCCGAGGGCGACAGCATCGTCCAGCAAGGCGCAGACGGTAGTGGCGCCTCGGTGCGCTGGAGCTTTTCGCGTATCACCGAAAATTCGTTCCGCTGGCTGGGCGAACGCTCGCAGGATGACGGCGTGACCTGGCGGCTCGAAGTCGAGTTCCTGGCACGGCGAACAACTGGAAATTGACGACCCAACATATTGTAAAAAAGGAGAAAAAGATGCTGGACCATGTCTCGATCGGCGTCCGCGACACCACTGCCTCGAAGCGTTTTTACGATGCCGCGCTTACGCCGCTCGGCTATAGTTGTCTCAGCCAGTCGCCGGGCTCGCTCGGCTATGGCGCGCAAGACGTTGCGCTGTGGGTGAACGAGGCTCAGCGCCCGGTTTCGGACGACCGCGAGTCCGGCCTGCATTTCTGCTTTGCGGCGCCGACGCGGAGCAGCGTCGACGCTTTCCATGCGGGCGCCTTGCGTGCAGGCGGCAGTGACAATGGGGCACCTGGCCTGCGCACCAGCTATGGCGAAAACTATTACGCCGCCTTTGTCATCGACCCGGATGGCTATCGCATCGAGGCCTATTGCGGAGCGGCCGGCTAGGCTCACCCTGCCCCATCAAGGTTGCCGAACTCCCGCCGCTCAAACGGTTTCCACTGACCCTGCTTTGCTCTACCAATGCCAATATTGGAGCAATGCCAATATTCGGGCGCGGCCCGGCGGGGAGGGTCAGAGATGCCGAGCTTCGACAGCCTGTTCAACGCCTTCGTCACCATTCTCGTGACCATCGACCCGCCCGGCCTGGCGCCGCTTTTCCTCGCCGTGACACGCGGCATGAACCGCGAGGAGCGCAACCAGGTTTCCGTCCGCGCCTCGATCATCGGTTTCCTGGTGATGGCGCTGTTCGCAATCGCCGGCGCGTCGATCCTGTCGGTGTTCGGCATCACACTGCCGGCCTTCCGCGTCGCCGGCGGGTTCCTGCTGTTCTTCATCGCTTTCGAAATGGTGTTCGAGCGCCGGCAGGACCGCAAGGAGAAGATCGGCGACGTCGCCATTACCAAGGACATGATCCACAACATCGCCGCCTTCCCGCTGGCGATCCCGCTGATCGCCGGTCCGGGTGCGATTTCAGCGACCGTCCTGCTTTCCGGCTCGTTTCCAGGTTTTGGCGCACAGGCAGCCCTTGTCGGCATCATCGCGATCTGCCTTGTCATCACCTACCTGGTGTTCGTGCTGGCCGAGCGCATCGACCGCATCCTCGGCCAGACCGGCCGCTCGATCCTGACGCGGCTGCTCGGGGTCATCCTGGCGGCGCTTGCCGTGCAGTTCGTCGCCGACGGCATCAAGGCGCTGATGGCGGCATGATACGAAAGTGGCCCACGCTTAGTACGAGGTCGTCATATCGTGTTTCAAGCGGGATTTCGTCGTCCGGCTCGCAACGAACCGCAGCCACCGGGCGCTATCCTGCCGTCGTATCAATAACTTCGAAGTCGTGGGTGATCTCGGCGGTCTTGGCTATCATTGCCGAGGCCGAGCAGTATTTTTCGATCGAAAGATTGATCGCCCGCCTCACCTTGTCGGGCGAGAGTGCCCGGCCCTTGACGACGAAATGCATATGGATGCGGGTGAAGACCCTTGGGTCGGTTTCCGCCCGGTCGGCGTCGAGCTCGACCACGCAGTCTTCGACCGCCTCGCGCCCCTTTTCGAGGATGTGGACCACATCATAGGCGGAGCAGCCGCCGGTGCCGAGCAACACCAGTTCCATCGGGCTCGGCCCCGGCGTCTTGCCGTCCGGTCCAAACGCGGTTCCCAGCACCAGCTTGTGACCGCTGCCGGACTCGCCGACAAAGGTGCGCTCCTCGACCCATTTGACCCGTGCTTTCACCTGATACGTCCTTTCACCGCGCATCACTCAAACGCAGAACGTCCCGAAAATCCAAGACAGATTTTCGGGACGCCAATTCGTGGCCTCAAGTAGCTGGCGTTTTTCGCCCGCGTAAGGGCCATCCGCCCTAAGGATTTAGAACGGGATTTCGTCGTCCAGTTCGCGCGACGAACCGCCGCCACTCTTGTTGGCGCCACCGCCGCCGCGATTGAAACTCTCGCCCGGGCCGGACTGGCCGAAATCGGAACCGCGGCTGCTGCCGCCACCGGCATAGCTGCCGACCTGACCGCCCTCGCCTTGCCCGCGCGCGTCGAGCATCTGCAGCTCGCCGCGGAATTTCTGCAGCACGATTTCGGTCGTGTAGCGATCATTGCCGGTCTGGTCCTGCCATTTGCGCGTCTGCAATTGGCCCTCGACATAAACCTTCGCGCCCTTCTTCAGATACTGCTCGGCAACCTTGGCGAGCTGGTCGTTGAAGATGACGACATTGTGCCACTCGGTCTTTTCCTTGCGTTCGCCGGAAGTCTTGTCGCGCCAGCTTTCCGACGTGGCGACGCGGATGTTGACGACCGGCTCACCCGAATTCAAACGGCGGATTTCCGGGTCCGCCCCGAGATTGCCCACCAGAATGACCTTGTTGACGCTACCCGCCATCATACTTCTCCGCGCTCATCCGAAACAAAATTTCTGTCGCATACCTTATAGACTGCGGACAATCGCCGCCTGCCGTGGCTGCCTTTTCCCACAAGGTTTTTGTTCTCTTTTCGTTCTAGGCGATCTGCCTTCAACTGTCAAGGAATGTCAGCAATCGCTGGGGTTGGCCACGCCATTTCATATGGGCGCAAAAGACCGCTTGCCAAATCGATAAGTGTAGACTTATGCTTCCGCCATGATCGAAGCAGAGATTTTTCGAGCGCTTTCCGACCCGACACGCCGCGCCGTCTACGAACGGCTCGCCGCCGGCGAGATGACGGTGTCGGAACTGCGCAGCGGCATGACCGTGTCGCAACCGGCCGTGTCGCAGCATCTCGCGGTATTGCGCGGCGCCGGCCTTGTGGCCGAGCGGCGGGCCGGCCGCAACGCCTATTATCGCGCCGATCCGCAAGGGCTTGACCCTCTGCTCGGCTGGATCGAACGCTACCGTGCGTTCTGGCCCGAGCGTATCGAACGGCTCAAGGCGGTTTTGAAGGATATGGACCAATGACGGTAAAACAGCATTCGGACATGGCAGCAGACTCGATCGAGTTCGAGTGCGAGCTTCCAGACCCGCCGGAAAAAGTGTGGCGGGCGCTGACGGTGCCAGACCTGCTCGCGGCCTGGATGATGCCGAACGACATCAAGCCCGAGATCGGCAGCCGCTTTGCCTTTGCCAAGGCGCATGCGCCGATCGAGTGCGAAATCCTCGACGCCGAGCCCGAACGCCTGCTGCGCTATTCCTGGCGGGAGCGAGCGGCGCCGGGCAATGCACCGGATCCGCTTGACAGTATCGTCACCTTCACGCTCGACCGCACCGTGTCGGGCGGCACGCATCTGCGTATCGTCCACGATGGATTTGCGCGGGTAGCTACACCTGCGGTCGCGATGGTGGGTGCCGGTTGCCGGCTTTCGCTCAACGGACACAGTCCCAAACAGACCATTGCCGCAAACACGCCTCGCCTGTTCCTGCGCGCGGCCTGAGCGACACAACGGAGAAAAGCGATGAGCGGTTTTGCCAATCTGGTGCCGATGGTGATCGAGCAGTCGAGCCGCGGCGAGCGCGCCTTCGACATTTTTTCGCGGCTGCTGCGCGAGCGCATCGTCTTCATCAACGGAGAGATCAACGACGGCGTGTCGGCGCTGGTCTGTGCCCAGCTTCTGTCGCTGGAATCCGACAATCCAGACAAGGAGATCTCGCTCTACATCAACTCGCCGGGCGGCGTGGTGACCAGCGGCTTCGCCATCTACGACACGATGCAATACATCTCTTGCCCCGTATCCACCGTCTGCATGGGCTTTGCCGCGTCGATGGCCTCCTTCCTGCTGATGGCCGGCACACCGGGGCGACGCATCGCGCTGCCCAACACCAGCATCGTGCTGCACCAGCCGCTGGGCGGGTTTCAGGGCCAGGCTTCCGATATCCAGCGTCACGCCGAAGGCATCTTGCGCACCAAGAAGCGCATGACTGAACTCTATGCGCATCACTGCGGCCGCACCTATGAAGAGGTCGAACGCACGCTCGACCGTGACTATTTCATGACCGCCGCGGAGGCAAAGACATGGGGCCTTGTCGACCATGTTTTTGATACGCGCAAGAAGGCGGCGTGAAGCAAGCCGGCTGACACGCGGCAATTTGATCGCAGCCGGTCTGGCCTGATGCGAGGCGTAACACTATAGTCCGCAAAATGACCGACAGCCGCTCATCAAGACCATTGCGCCCTGCCGCCGCAGCACTTGCCAGTGCCTCCTTGCTGACCGGCAACGCGTTTGCCGATGACAGTTCGCCGCAAAAAGGGACGCTGCCCGGCGTGGCCAACAACTACCGCATCGCCAAGCCGTCTCCCGAGCCCGACGATGCCATACCCAGCAACAGTAACGGCGAGTTCAAGATCGGCGATACCGATGTCAGAATTTCCGGCAGCATTACCTTCGATGTCGGCGCCGGCGCGATCAAGGCGCCCAGGCGCTAGGCAGCTTTCATCGCTGCCACAATCTGAAGGTGCTCGTGCGCTTGCGGTTGTCTGAAATGAACAGCCCCGCCGCTGCTTCCGCAGACGGTCGGGGCCTTTTTGGATCTAAAATCCAACTCGCCGGGAGTACACTGCCGGCTTTTGATTTCGGATGCTTCGCGGCGTTCAGCCGACGATCCGACTAGTAGTCTCTGATTTTAGTGGGATCGGCAGGTCACGGTTTGTCGGGCGGCGCACACGCCTGGCCCTGGCACTTATGCCTGCCGCGGCTCCAGCGACACGTGGAGCCTCAAGGGATTGTCCGGTGGAGTCATTCCTCTGCTCTCCTCTTCTGTCCATTGCGACCGGTGTCGTCCGAAGCGCATATCGCAAAAGCCTGCGGCGTCTCGCAGGCCACCTTAGGGCGGCGAGGCCATCGAAAGACGGTCGGCTTCGGTGACGTTTGGAGTCTGCCCCCCTGAGGCTGAGACGTCAACCGTTGGATAGCCGATTACAAAAAATGTGATCTGAGACGCGCTTGGTGAAGCTGGGTTGGTACACAGGTTTTGTCAGGAGCGTGTTCGGTCTTTGTTCTTTCCGCTTGCTCGCCCGCGCGAAAGACGGTTAAAGGCTTTGGTCGAGAGTTGTGGCGTCTCTCGAAAAGGTGACGAAATTACCTACATAGGGGATGGCCGGGACAACCTGCCATCCCATGAGATTCCAGATCTGAGGCGGCGACCGGCGATGGCCGACCATAAATATCTTTCCATTCGCGGGGCGCGCGAACACAATCTGAAGAATGTCGATCTCGACCTGCCGCGTGACAGCCTGATCGTCATGACCGGCCTGTCGGGGTCCGGCAAGTCGTCCCTCGCCTTCGACACCATCTATGCCGAGGGCCAGCGTCGCTATGTCGAGAGCCTGTCGGCCTATGCCAGGCAATTCCTCGAAATGATGCAGAAGCCTGATGTCGACCAGATCGACGGTCTGTCGCCGGCTATCTCCATCGAGCAGAAAACCACGTCGAAGAACCCGCGCTCGACGGTCGGCACCGTCACCGAGATCTACGACTACATGCGGCTGCTGTTCGCGCGCGTCGGCATCCCCTATTCGCCGGCCACCGGCCTGCCGATCGAGAGCCAAACGGTGTCGCAAATGGTCGACCGCGTGCTGGCGGTCGAGGAAGGCACGCGCCTGTTCATCCTGGCGCCGATGGTGCGCGGCCGCAAAGGCGAGTACCGCAAGGAACTGCTGGAGCTACAGAAGAAGGGTTTTCAGCGCGTCAAGGTCGACGGTGTCTTTTACGAGATCGCCGACGTGCCGGCGCTGGACAAGAAGTACAAGCATGACCTCGACGTCGTCGTCGACCGCATTGTCGTGCGCGGCGATCTGGCGACGCGGCTTGCGGATTCCATCGAAACCGCGCTGAAGCTCGCAGAGGGGCTGGCGGTGGCCGAATTCGCCGACCGGCCGCTCGACGCCAGCCAGACCGGCGAGGATTCGGTCAACAAGTCGAAGAACGAGACGCATGAGCGCATCCTGTTCTCGGAAAAGTTCGCCTGTCCGGTATCCGGCTTCACCATCCCCGAGATCGAACCCAGGCTGTTCTCCTTCAACAACCCGTTCGGCGCCTGCCCGACCTGCGACGGTCTCGGCAACCAGCGCGCCATCGACGCCAGCCTGATCGTGCCCGACGACAATCTGTCGCTGCGTGCCGGCGCCGTCAGCCCGTGGGCGAAATCGACCTCGCCCTACTACGTGCAGACGATGGAAGCGCTCGGCAAGGCCTATGGCTTCAAGCTCGGCGACAAGTTCCGGGATCTGACCGAAGAGGCAAAGCAAGCCATCCTGCATGGCACCGGCGAGCGCGAGGTCACCTTCCAGTATGATGACGGCCTGCGCTCCTACAAGACGACCAAGACCTTCGAGGGCGTCATTCCCAATCTGGAGCGGCGCTGGAAGGAGACCGAATCGGCCTGGATGCGCGAGGAGATCGAGCGCTTCATGTCGGCCACACCTTGCCCGGCCTGCCGCGGCTACCGTCTGAAGCCGGAATCGTTAGCGGTGAAGATCGCCGGAAAGCACATCGGCGAGATTACCGAGCTGTCGATCCGCAAGGCCGACCATTGGTTCACCGAGCTGCCCGCCTCGCTCAGCGACAAGCAGAACGAGATCGCGGTGCGCGTGCTCAAGGAGATCCGCGAGCGGCTGCGCTTCCTCAACGATGTCGGGCTCGACTATCTGACGCTGTCGCGCAATTCCGGCACGCTGTCGGGCGGCGAGAGCCAGCGCATCCGGCTGGCCTCGCAGATCGGCTCCGGCCTGACCGGCGTGCTCTATGTGCTGGACGAGCCGTCGATCGGCCTGCACCAGCGCGACAATGCTCGGCTCCTCGACACGCTGAAGCATCTGCGCGACATCGGCAACACGGTGATCGTCGTCGAGCATGACGAAGACGCCATCCTGCATGCCGACTATGTCGTCGATATCGGCCCAGCCGCCGGCATCCATGGCGGCCACATCATCGCCCAGGGAACGCCGCAGCAGATCATGGCCAGCCCCGCCTCGATCACCGGCAAATATCTGTCAGGCGAGCTTGAAGTGGCCACACCTGCGGTACGGCGCGAGGCCAAGAAGAACCGGCGTCTGAAAATCGTCGGCGCGCGCGGCAACAATCTGAAGAACGTCACCGCCGAAATCCCGCTCGGCACGTTTACCGCCGTCACCGGAGTGTCCGGCGGCGGCAAGTCGACCTTCCTGATCGAGACGCTGTTCAAGGCGGCATCGCGCCGCATCATGGGCTCGCGCGAGCATCCGGCCGAGCATGACCGCATCGAGGGGCTCGAATTCCTCGACAAGGTCATCGATATCGACCAGTCGCCGATCGGAAGGACGCCGCGCTCAAATCCCGCCACCTACACCGGCGCGTTCACGCCGATCCGCGACTGGTTCGCCGGCCTGCCGGAGTCCAAGGCGCGCGGCTATCAGCCCGGCCGCTTCTCATTCAACGTCAAGGGCGGCCGTTGCGAGGCGTGCCAGGGCGACGGCGTCATCAAGATCGAGATGCACTTCCTGCCGGATGTCTATGTCACCTGCGACGTCTGCCACGGCAAGCGCTATAACCGCGAGACGCTCGACGTCTTGTTCAAGGGCAAGTCGATTGCCGACGTGCTCGACATGACGGTCGAAGAAGGCGTCGATTTCTTCGCCGCCGTGCCCGGCGTGCGCGATAAACTGGAGACGCTGAAGCAGGTCGGCCTCGGCTACATCCATGTCGGCCAGCAGGCGACGACTTTGTCGGGCGGCGAGGCGCAGCGCATCAAGCTCGCCAAGGAACTGTCGCGCAAGGCGACCGGCAAGACGCTCTACATCCTCGACGAGCCGACCACCGGCCTGCATTTTCACGACGTCGCCAAGCTGCTCGAAGTGCTGCACGAGCTGGTCGATCAAGGCAACACGGTCGTCGTCATCGAGCACAATCTCGAGGTGATAAAAACCGCCGACTGGGTGCTCGACCTCGGTCCCGAAGGCGGCGACGGTGGCGGCGAATTGGTGGCGTCGGGCACGCCGGAGGACATCGTTCGCGAGAAGCGCAGCTACACCGGGCAATTCCTGCGAGAATTGCTGGAGCGGCGGCCCGGAGGCAAGCGCGAAGCGGCGGAGTGAATGAGGACTGGCTGGCGTTTGGAAGACTCTTAAATGAAGATCAGAAAAGCGCTTGCCGGTGATCTTGATGCAGTCGTCCGGCTGACCGAAGCGGCCTATGCGCCCTACACCGCCTTGCTTGGCGCGCCGCCAATCCCGGTCACGGAGGATTATGCTCCAAGGATCGAACGTGGCGAAGTCTGGCTGCTGGAGAGCGGCAAGGAGGTGGCGGGTCTTCTGGTTCTCGAACGGCACCCGGATCACGCGATGATTTTCAGCGTCGCGGTCGCGCCAGGCTTTCAGGGCAAGGGCTTCGGCATCGCGCTGCTCAACTTCGCTGACGAGCAGGCACGGCTGTGGCATCTGCCAGAGGTGCGGCTCTACACCAACGCCAGGATGGAACGGAACATTGCGCTCTACACAGCCTACGGCTTTCGCGAGACAGGCCGCCGGCCAAACCCCTATCGGCCGGGATGGATGGTCGTCGACATGGCAAAGCCGGTCGAAACCGTGACGCCGGCTTGATCGCTTTCTAGGGAGGACGACAATGAGCAGCCATGGAGCAATCCGCGCCGGCATGGGCGGCTGGACCTTCGAGCCGTGGGATACCTCCTTCTATCCGGACAAGCTCCCCAAGGCCAAGCAACTGAACTATGCCAGCCGGCAGGTGCCAAGCATCGAGGTCAACGGCACCTATTATTCGAGTTTCAAGGAGCCGACCTTCGTCAAATGGGCTAACGAGGCGCCGGACGGCTTCGTCTATTCGCTGAAAGGCAACCGCTTCGTTACCAACCGCCGCGTGCTCGGCGAGGCCGAAGAATCGATGATGCGCTTCCTGGGGTCGGGCGTCGCCGCACTCGGCGATAAGCTCGGGCCGATCCTGTGGCAGTTCGCGCCGACGAAAAAGTTCGATCCGGGCGATTTCGAGGCCTTCCTCAAACTGTTGCCGGAAAAGCAGGATGGTGTTGCGCTGCGCCACGCGGTCGAGGTGCGCAACGACAGTTTCGTCGTGGCGGAATTCGCCGCGCTGGCACGCAAGTACAAGGTGGCGATCGTCTATGCCGACCACGCCAAATATCCTGGTATTGCCGACGTCACTGGGGATTTCATCTATGCCCGGCTGCAGACTGGCAGCGACGACAATCCCGACTGCTATACGCCCAAGGGGCTCGATGAATGGGCGGCGCGGGCGAAGGTCTGGGCGGAAGGCAAGGCGCCGGCCGACCTGCCGCGCGCCGATCCGGCAACCGACGCACCGGTCAAACCGCGTGATGTGTTCGTCTACTTTATCACCGAGGGCAAGGTCCGCGCGCCGTTCGGCGCCATGGCGCTGATGAAGCGTGTTACAAGCTGACGGCCCGAATTGTGACATCTTCATCACTGTCGTAACTTTATCGATACCTCCTTGCTGCATGAATCCGCGGAGCTGAGGCAGCGCGGGTCAGGGCATGTCGGTCGACTACCACTCACTTCTGCTGGCTGTCGGTTTTTCCGCCGCCTGCCTGAGCCTGACGTTGTTCGGCATCTGGCTGACTGCGCGAACCGAAAAATTCCTGCTGACATGGTCGATCAGTGCGCTGTTGATCGTCGGCGACGTTTTTATCTACGAAGACTATATCGAGACGCCCGGACGCATCCTCGGCATCGCGACGTTCACGCTGCTCCTGGTGGGGTTCTCGACCATGCTGGGCGCCGCCTACCAGTTCAGGTCAGGCCGATCGCCGATCCCGCTGACGGTTCTCGGCAGCTGCATCACACTTGCCCTGGCGCTGCCGCCGATGGCGCTCGGCTATGACGGCCTCGGCTTCATGCTCGAAAATTCGCTTGCCGCCCTGCTTCTATTTGCAACGGCCTATCAGTACTGGATCGGGCGCACCGAAGCCCCCGTCCCGATCGTCGGCCTCGCCGTGCTCTACTCGACCACCGGCATCTCCTTCCTGCTGTGTGCCATGGCTCTGGCATGGGATGGGAAGCTTGTGCTCGGACATGCGCCCAGCAACTGGGCCGAGGATCTGAGCCTCGTCGTCGTCATCGCCAGCATGACCGGCATCGGCGCTCTTTCGCTGGCGCTCAACCAGGGCCGTCTGGCCCGGCATCACCGTCTGGATGCGCTGACCGATCCGCTGACCGGCCTTCTCAATCGCCGCGCCCTGTTCGATCTCAATGGCGACGCCCCGATCGGGGCCTTCACGGCGGTCGTCGTATTCGACCTCGACGGCTTCAAGGCCATCAATGATGAATTCGGCCACGCTACCGGCGATCAGGTGCTGAAAGTGTTCGCCGAGGAAATCACCGAGGCCCTTCGCCCGACCGATGTCGCCGCGCGTATGGGCGGTGAGGAATTCGCGCTGGTTCTGAAGCGGACGCTGCCCGAAACGGTGGAATTCACCGCCGAGCGTATACGCACCGCCTTCGCCGCGCGCGTCATCGTGACCGAAACCCGTCCGCTGACATGTACGGTCAGCGCCGGATACGCTTTCGGCAGCAAGGACGGCATGAGCTTCGACAAAGTGCTCAGCGCCGCCGACAAGGCGCTCTATGCCGCCAAGCGCGGCGGCCGCAACCGCGTCGCGGCCTCGACATTCCTACGCGCGAGCTAGCCGCTTGCGGCGGGCAGCCGCCCCTCCGCCAGCTCTTATGCTGCCATGACGATTTCGTTGTAGGTATCGAGATCGACGTAGAAGACCTTGGTGATCTCCGCAATCAGCTCGTCGTGATCGTATCCTTGCGATTTCAGAATATTGATGGCGGTCATGATGTCGACGCGCTCGGTGAGCCGTCGTTTCTGGTAGTCTTCGACATAACGTTCCATCGGCTGTCCCTGGCGCCAAAATGCCCCAATGCATTGAACAACGATCAGATCGCAGGACGGGGGCTGCTCGCATGGAACATGCCGGCTGAGCCCGCGCCTCACCCTTGATCTGTCAACGAGACTGATACGGAAGCGGCCGACTCAACAAGGCCAAGTAAAGATTAACATGCAATCTTCGGCGCGCCAGAGTTGCAAACGATGTCGTTGAAGAAAATCTCGTAGGCCTTTGTGATTTCGTCATCCTTGGGCGCAGCGACGCGAAGCGGAGCGAAGACCCAAGGATCCATGCCGTGACTTCAGAGCATCGCCACGGTACAGAATCCAGGATAGGGCGCGCCGGAGAACGGCTTCTATTCTTGACCGCTGCACTCTTCGGCGGATGTCAGGCATGGATCCTGGGGGCTGCGACGCGTCGCTTCGCCCCCTTGCTTCGCCCAGGACGACGACGGGATGGACCCTAGACCGTAAGAAACTTGCGGACGTCCGCCCGGTCGAGATCCTCGGCCGGGCCGGTGTGGACGATCAGGCCGCGGTCCATGATGTTGACCTCGTCGGCCAGTTCCCGGCAGAAATCGAGATACTGTTCGACCAGCAGCACGGCGATGCCTGCCTGGTCGCGCAGATAGCGAATGGCGCGGCCGATATCCTTGATGATCGACGGCTGGATACCTTCAGTCGGCTCGTCGAGCACCAGCAGCTTCGGCCGCATCACCAGCGCCCTGCCGATGGCAAGCTGCTGCTGCTGGCCGCCGGAAAGGTCACCGCCTCGGCGGCCGAGCATCTGCTTCAGCACCGGGAACAATTCGAAGATATGGCCGGGTATGTTGCGATCGGCGCGCTTCAATGGCGCAAAACCCGATTCGAGGTTTTCCCGCACAGTGAGCAGCGGGAATATCTCCCTGCCCTGCGGCACGAATGCGATGCCCGACCGGGCGCGATCATACGCCGCGCTCCGGTCGAGCGCCTTCCCCTCGAAGGCAACACTTCCGCTCGTCAGCCGGTGGTGGCCGACGATCGATCTCATCAAACTGGTTTTGCCGACGCCGTTGCGGCCGAGCACGCAGGTGATCTTGCCCGCGCCGGCCTTGAGCGAGACGCCGCGCAGCGCCTGGGCGGCGCCGTAGTGAAGCGTGGCGTTGGATACTTCGAGCATGGTCAGCGCTTTCTCCAACGCCTGAAGAACGAAAGGTCGAAATGATGGAACGGAACGCGCCAGACCATATTCACCTCCCCAGATAGACTTCGACGACACGCTCGTCGGCCGAAACGAAATCGAGCGAGCCTTCGGAAAGGACCGAGCCTTCATGCAGGCAGGTGACCTTGACGCCGAGCTCGCGCACGAAATGCATGTCGTGCTCGACGACGATGACCGAATGATCGCGCGCAATATCCTTGAGCAGCCGCGCGGTCTCCTCGGTCTCGGCGTCGGTCATGCCGGCGACCGGTTCGTCGACCAGCAACAGCTTCGGATCCTGCGCCAAGAGCATGCCGATCTCGAGCCATTGCTTCTGCCCGTGGCTGAGATTGGCGGCGATTTCGTCGCGCTTGTCGCCGAGCCGGATGATGCCGAGGATGTCGTCGATTTGCCGCACTTCCGCCGCCGAGCGGCGATGGAACAGCGCCGGGAAAATCGAGCGCGGGCCTTTCAGCGCCAGCATCAGATTCTCTTCGATCGTGTGGCTTTCGAAGACGGTCGGCTTCTGGAATTTGCGGCCGATGCCCATCATGGCGATTTCGGCCTCGTCATGTTTGGTCAGATCGACCTGGCCGTCGAAGTAAACCTCGCCTGCGTCGGGTCGCGTCTTGCCGGTGACGATGTCCATCATCGTGGTCTTGCCGGCGCCGTTGGGACCGATGATCGCGCGCATCTCGCCCTTGTCGAGCACCAGCGACAAATTGTTGATGGCGCGAAAGCCGTCGAAGGAAACCGAGACGTCGTCGAGATAGAGGATCGTATTCGACTTCGACATCGCTCTACTCCGCCGGCTGCGGTTCAGGGCCGGAAGCGGACCAGTCGCCGGGCGCTCTCGCAGCACCGCGAACGACCTTCGGTGGCGCCGGGACGCCAGGGTCGGTGCCGGCTTCCTCGGCGATCGAGGCCGCGCGCAGCGCCTTGGCATTGCCACGCCAGGAATCCCACATGCCGATAATGCCCTTGGGCAGGAACAGCGTGACGGCGACAAACAGCCCGCCCAGCGCAAACAGCCAGAACTCGGGCAGCACGCCGGTGAACCAGGATTTTCCGGCATTGACCACAAGCGCACCAATGATCGGCCCGACGATGGTACCGCGTCCGCCAACGGCTGCCCACACCACGACCTCGATCGAATTCGACGGTTCAAACTCGCCCGGATTGATGATGCCGACCTGCGGCACGTAGAGCGCTCCGGCGATACCGGCCATGACGGCCGAAACGGTGAAGGCGAACAGTTTGACGTTCTCCGCCCGCCAGCCGAGAAAGCGCGTGCGGCTCTCGGCGTCACGCACCGCCATCAGCAGCTTGCCGTATTTGGAACCGACGATGGCCCAGGTGACGTAGACGGCGAGCGCGAGCGTGACGGCGCTGGCCGCGAACAATGCGGAGCGTGTCGCATCGGCCTGCACGTTGAAGCCCAAAATATCCTTGAAATCGGTCAGGCCGTTGTTGCCGCCGAAACCCATGTCGTTGCGGAAGAAGGCAAGCAGCAGCGCATAGGTCATCGCCTGGGTGATGATCGACAGATAGACGCCGGTGACGCGGCTGCGAAAGGCGAACCAGCCGAACACGAAGGCGAGCAGGCCGGGCACCGCTAGCACCATGATCGCGGCAAACCAGAAATGGTCGAAACCGTACCAGAACCATGGCAATTCCTTATAGTTCAGAAACACCATGAAATCGGGCAGCACAGGATTGCCGTAGACGCCGCGAGAGCCGATCTGGCGCATCAGGTACATGCCCATCGCATAGCCGCCGAGCGCGAAGAAGGCGCCATGGCCGAGCGAGAGAATGCCGCAATAACCCCAGACCAGATCGAGCGCGAGCGCCAGCAGCGCATAGCAGAGATACTTGCCGGTGAGCGCGACGATATAGGACGGCACGTAGAACGCACTCGTCGGCGAGACCGCAAGATTGAGCAGCGGCACGATGATGGCGACCGCCAGCAGGATGAAGATGGTGATGGCGATGCGGCGGTCGGCGCCGGCGGCGAAGAAGCGTCCCGTGATCATGCTTCCACCGACCTGCCCTTCAGCGCAAACAGGCCGCGCGGGCGTTTCTGGATGAACAGGATGATCAGGACCAGGACGACGATCTTGCCGAGGACCGCCCCGGCATAGGGTTCGAGGAACTTGTTGACGATGCCGAGCGAGAAGGCGCCGACCAGCGTGCCCCAGAGATTGCCGACGCCGCCGAAGACGACGACCATGAAGCTGTCGATGATGTAGCCGCGGCCGAGATTGGGCGAGACATTGTCGATCTGGCTGAGCGCGACGCCGGCGATGCCGGCGATGCCGGAGCCCAATGCGAAGGTCAGCGCGTCGACCCATGGCGTCCTGATGCCCATCGACGCGGCCATGCGGCGGTTGGCGGTGACGGCGCGCATCTGCAGGCCCCAGGGCGTGCGCTTCATCACATAGAGCAGCACTGCGAACACGCCGAGCGCGAATACCAGTATCCAGAGCCGGTTCCAGGTGATCGCAAGCTGGCCGACATCGAACGATCCGGACATCCAGGAGGGATTGCCGACCTCCTGGTTCGTCGGTCCGAAGATGGTGCGCACCGCCTGTTGCAGGATCAGCGAGACGCCCCATGTCGCCAGCAGCGTTTCCAGCGGGCGGCCGTAGAGGAAACGGATGACGCCGCGTTCGATGGCAAGGCCGACGAGCGCCGCGACGAGGAACGCGAGCGGCAGTGCGATGGCCAGTGACCAGTCGAACAGGCCGGGAAAGGAATTGCGGATCACTTCCTGCACGACAAAGGTGGTGTAGGCGCCGAGCATGACCATCTCGCCATGCGCCATGTTGATGACGCCCATGACGCCGAAGGTGATGGCGAGGCCGATCGCCGCGAGCAGCAGCACCGAGCCCAGTGAAATGCCGTACCAGATGTTCTGTCCCGCATCCCACAGCGCCAGCGTCGAATTGATGTTGGTGATCGCCGCCGTCGCCGCGTCCTTGACCGCGCCTTCGGAATTGGCCTCGACGGAGGTGAGCAGGGACAGCGCGTTGCGGTCGCCGCGTGCGCCGATCAGGGCGATCGTCGCCAGTTTGTCGGCCTCCGGCCGGTCGGAAACGAGAACCGACGCCGCGCGGGCCTGTTCGAGCAGCGCTTTGACGCTGGCCACGGTCTCACTGCCGATTGCGGCATCGAGTGGCTCGATGTTTGTGGCATCGGGCGTCTTGAACATTGTGTCGGCGGCAGCGATGCGCGCAGCCGGGTCTTTCGCGCCGAGCGTCAGCGTGCCCAGAGCATCGCGGACGGCCCGGCGCAGCGTATTGTTGACCTTGATCTTGGTGATCTCGCCCTTGACCGCATCGCCGGATTTTTCACCGCTCAACGGGTCGAGCAGCTCAACGCTGCCGCCAGCTTCCTTGCCGATGAAAACCTGCGAATCGGTCTTGCGGACGTAGAGATCGCCCTCCGCAAGCGCGCCAAGCGGGCGTTCGACGGCAGTATCGCCGGTGGCCGCGAGCTCGTCCACGACGGCTTCGATCGCCGGAAAATTGGCGGCGGAGGCAAATTTGGCGATGATGGCGCGCAGATCCGCTTCGGCAGCGTTCGACGGCAACAGCATCCCCAAGAGGAGCAGCAGCGTCAGCCCAATCGCACGGATGAAGATCATCGGTTCTGGCGACTCTCGAAGGGTTGAAATTGGCGTCCGGGCGGGCTGGAGGAGAGGATCTCGCCCGGACGCATCGCGGTCTAGGTCGTGGAGAAATCCACGACCGTCAGACCCGGGAGGATCAGTTGGTTCCCTTGCCGCCGCATTTGCCGGTGGCGACATTGAAGTTGCCGCAGGACAGTGGCGCACGCCAATCGGAGATCAGGTCCTTCGAATCGGGCAGGAAGTCGGACCACTCGTCACCCATCACCAGGCCGGACGTCTGCGAGACGGTCTCGAACTGGCCGTCGGCCTGGATTTCGCCGATCAGCACCGGCTTGGTGATGTGGTGGTTCGGCATCATGGTCGAATAGCCGCCGGTCAGGTTCGGCACCGAGACGCCGATCACAGCGTCGATGACCTTATCGGGATCGGTGGTGCCTGCCTTCTCGACCGCCTTCACCCACATGTTGAAGCCGACATAGTGGGCTTCCATCGGGTCGTTGGTGGTGCGCTTGTCGTTCTTGATGAACTTGTGCCAGTCGGCGATGAACTTCGCATTCTCGGGCGTGTCGATGCTCTGGAAGTAATTCCAGGCAGCGAGATGGCCGACCAGCGGCGCCGTATCGAGACCGGCAAGCTCTTCCTCGCCAACCGAGAAGGCCATGACCGGGATGTCCTCGGCCTTGATGCCCTGATTGCCGAGCTCCTTGTAGAACGGCACGTTGGCATCGCCGTTGACGGTCGAGACGACGGCGGTTTTCTTGCCGGCCGAGCCGAACTTCTTGATCGCCGACACCTCGGTCTGCCAATCGGAGAAGCCGAACGGCGTGTAGTTGACCATGATATCTTCTGCGGCGACGCCCTTGGCCTTCAGATAGGCTTCGAGGATCTTGTTGGTGGTGCGCGGATAGACGTAGTCGGTGCCTTCAAGCACCCAGCGCTTCACCGAGCCGCCGTCCTCGCTCATCAGATAGTCGACCGCGGGAATGGCCTGCTGGTTCGGCGCCGCTCCAGTGTAGAACACGTTGCGCTCGCTCTCCTCGCCCTCATACTGGACGGGGTAGAACAGGATGTTGTCGAGTTCGGAGAACACCGGCAGCACCGACTTGCGCGACACGGACGTCCAGCAGCCGAACACGGCCGCGACCTTGTCCTTGGAGATCAGCTCGCGTGCCTTTTCGGCGAAGAGCGGCCAGTTGGAAGCCGGGTCGACGACGACCGCTTCGAGTTTCTTGCCGAGCAGACCACCCTTTGCATTCTGCTCTTCGATGAGCATCAACATGGCGTCCTTCAGCGTCGTCTCCGAAATCGCCATGGTCCCCGACAGCGAATGGAGAATGCCCACCTTGATCGTATCGTCAGCCGCCTTGGCCTGAATGGGCGTCAACAGACCCGCCGCGACCACGCCCGCCGAAACCATTCTTGTTATTGTCGAGAAACTGCCCCTCATATTCCACACTCCCAAGCTGGTTGATCGCATCGCAACAGACCATGCAACGGCTGTGCCAACCGCGGAGCAAAATTGAACGCGCTGAGATTTCGTAGGTCTATCAGCTGGTTAGTATATTAGCGGCGAGATGTGCGCGCTTTCATCCGTGTTCCGCTTGAGAAAAAACCACAAACCACCGCCCAATTTTTGCTCAAGTACCAATTAGTGCGTAAATTTTGAGCAATCCTATATCACGAGCGATGACCCGTTGCAGCTGTGCGGGAAAATAGGGCAAATTCGATCTTCAAAAGAGCGACGTCATGGCCCCCAGGATCTCTCGTATTTTCATCAGCATGCTTCTGGTTGCGGCCACCGGCAGCGCGCGCGCCGACTTCACCGACGGAAAACTGCCTGACGGGGCCTATCACTGCGAAGTCTATCTGCTTGGCATGTTCCTCAGTCTCGGCGAGATCACCATCAAGGGAAATGTCTATAGCGGACCGGTGACCTTCGGAGCCGCCCGGCAGGGCTACAATTATCAGATGAATGCAAATGGCGAGATCACCTGGTTGGGTCCATTGGGCGGCTATACGACCGGCGGCAACTCTATCTCGCTCACGCAGGCCACTCTGGACGGTCAAACCAGCCCGTCCTTCGACATCATCATGAAGCAGCCTGACGGCGCCTTCACCGCCTCAACCTGCACAAAGCGTTGAGCGACGGCTCAGGGCCGCCGAGCCCCGTTATCAAGAAGTATTTCCTCTCATGTCATCCGGGTGTTGCCGAAGCAGCATAGGCAGCGCTGCGCCGTCAACCTGCACCAAGGCTCTCGGTACCAGCTACAATTGCGGCGGCGGTGCACCCCATGGGGCACGGTGCTCACCTGCGAGGAAGGCGTTTCCGATGTTTTCGGTGGCGATCCGAAAACCCATTGCCGACATCCTCGATCGGCCCGAAAACCTCTGGGGCCATATCGTCGAGCTGATCCCGCCCGGCGGCCGTGGCGCCGAGGCCGATCATACCGCCGAAAAATACGAATGGGACCTGTTCGTGCTCTGTGGCAACCCCAAGGACGCGGCGGTCGGCGCGAACTTCCATGGGGACGTCGGAGGATGGCTGGTTCGTCTGCCCCGACAACATCACCTTCGATCCGGCCGGGCGGCTCTGGGTCGGAACCGATGGCGCCAACGACTTCGACCTGCCGGACGGCGTCTACGGCATCGACACCGAAGGTCCGACGCGCGGCCTGCCAACCTGCCCGCAGGGCGCCGAGGCTAGCGGCCCCTGCTTCACGCCGGATGGCACGACGCTGTTCCTGTCGGTCCAGCACCCGGCCGAGGACGCCGAGACGCTCGACAAGGCCGCGACGCTGTGGCCCGACTTCAAGGACGGCCAACCGCCGCGGCCCGCCGTGGTCGCCATCCGCCGCAAGGATGGCAAGCCGGTCGGCGCGTAGCTCTGGCGCCGACAAAAGAGGCGCGGAACCTTGCAGGGCTCCGCGCCAGCAGCAGCCGGGAGGGCTACGGTTAGATGCTCTTCGCCGACATCTGTTCAGCAATATAATCGGCCTGACGGATCGCTAGCGCCACGATCGTCAATGTCGGATTTTCGGCACCGCCGGTGGTGAACTGGCTGCCGTCCGACACGAACAGGTTCTTGATGTCATGCGCCTGGCCATGCTTGTTGACGACGCCGTCGGCCGCCTTTTCGCTCATCCGGTTGGTGCCGAGATTGTGGGTCGAAGGATAGGGCGGTGTCGGGAAGGTCCGCGTCGCGCCCACCGCCGCGTAAAGCGCCGAGCCCTGCTTGTAGGCGTGGTTGCGCATCGCCGTGTCATTGGCATGGTCGTCGAAATGGACATCCGCCACCGGCATGCCGTGCTCGTCCTTCATGTCGGCATGCAGCGTGATGCGGTTTTCCTCGCGCGGCATGTCTTCGCCAACGATCCACATGCCGGCCATGTGGTCGTAGTGATCGAGCGCTGTGGTGAAGGAACGTCCCCATCCGCCGGGATTGAGGAACGCGGCCATGAACGGCAGGCCGAGCGACAGCGTCTCGAGCTCGTAGCCGCCGACGAAGCCGCGCGAAGGATCGTTGCGGGCTTCGTCGCGGATGATCCCGGCCATGGTGGTGCCGCGATACATATGCACCGGCTTGTCGAAGACGCCGTAGACGGAGCCCGTGGTGTGGCGCATGTAGTTCTTGCCCACCTGCCCCGACGAATTGGCAAGACCGTCGGGAAATTGGCTCGATGCCGAGTTGAGCAGCAGCCGCGGGCTCTCGATCGAGTTTCCGGCGACGGCGACGATGCGGGCCTTCTGTTCCTGAAGCTTGCCATCCTTGTCGGCATAGACGACACCGGTCACCTTGCCTGACGCATCGTGGCTGATCTTGATCGCCATGGCATTCGGTCTGACCTCGAGATGACCGGTCGCCTCGCCCTTCGGGATTTCGGTATACAGCGTCGACCATTTTGCGCCCCATTTGCAGCCCTGGAAGCAGAAGCCGGTCTGCTGGCAGGCATTGCGGTCGTCGCGCGGCTCGGAATTGATCGCCATCCGACCGGTGTGGCACTCCTTGTAGCCGAGCTTGTCGGCGCCGGCCTTCATCACCTTGAAGTTGTTGTTGCCAGGGAGGCCTGGAATGTTGTTGGTGAGCGTCACGCCCAGCTTGTCTTCTGCCTTTGCGTAGTAGGGCTCCAGGTCGGTCAGCGTGATCGGCCAATCGAGCAGGTTGGCGCCTTCCAGTTTTCCGTAGGTCGAAAGCGTTTTGAATTCGTGCTCCTGGAAGCGCAGCGAGGCGCCTGCCCAGTGCGTGGTCGAACCGCCGACAGACTTGACGATCCACGCCGGCAGGTTGGGGAAATCCTTAGCCACCCGCCAGTCGCCCGAGGTCGTGCGCTTGCCCGTCCAGGCGAGCTGGGCGAATGAATCCCACTCGTCGTTGATGAAATCCTCGTATTCGTGGCGGGCGCCCGCCTCCAGGATGACGACATCGATGCCCTTCTGCGCAAGCTCGTTGCCAAGCGTGCCGCCGCCGGCGCCCGAGCCGATGATGACGACCACGCCATCGTTCTTGAGATCAAATGGTGCTGCCATGGTTTCCTCCCATGATGTCTGTTGTATGCGGTTGCGGCGGGGGGCTCAGAGCCACTCGATATCGTCGAAACCGCGCGCCATGTAGCCGCCCTTGGAGTAGGATTCGCCCTCGTAGCCGAAGATCGGCCAGACCTCTTTCTGGTTGTAGAGGCCAACGACAAGCCCGCCGCGGACCGCCTGGAAGAACGGCGTGTCCTCGATCTCTCTCAGCACCGCAACGCGTTGCTCCTCCCAGCCGAGGCCGGTGTAGCCGTCCTTGCCCGACTTCAAGTCGAGATCGGCGATGCCCTTTTCGATGAGATCCTTGTGGGCTGGGTCTTTGCCGGCCTGCTCGTCATGGGCCTTGACGGCGATTGCGTAATATTTGTCAGGCACTTGGTCGTGCGGGTAGATGTCGCGCGCCATCTGGATCAGGGTCGCCATGGTTTCAGGCTTGAGCGCCGACGTTTCGAGACCCCACGCATGTTGTGGGCTGATGACGGCGCTGCCCGAAATGACCAGCAACGCGCCGACACCGCCGCGTTTCAGAAGCTCGCGGCGCGACAGCCCGGGCTTGCTTTCGTAAATCGTGACCATTTCTTCCTCCCTTGGTTGCTATTTGCACCGTAAAGGTGCCGTGGCTGGCGCCGCGCTGGCCGGCGCGACCTGATGTCTCCTATTTGAACCGGCCCTGACGCTGCAGGACCTCGATCTTGTAGCCGTCGGGATCCTCGATGAAGAAGAAGCGCGCGAGCAGCGCTCCGTCGCGATTGAACTCGACGATCTTTTTTGGGTTCAGGCCAAGCGCGCCAAGCCGGTCGTGTTCGCCGTCCAGATCGGCGACCGAAACCGCGATATGGCCGTAGCCGTCGCCGAGCGAATAAGGCTCCTGCCGGCCCTTGTTGACGGTGAGCTCGACTTCGAACTCTGCCTCGGCATTGCTCAAATAGACGAGCGTGAAGGTTTCGAAATCGAGCCGTTCGGCGACATCAAGCCCAAAGGCTTTCCGGTAGAAGTCGACGGACCGGGCCTCGTCCAGAACCCGGATCATGGTGTGAATCGTCTTCGCCAAATGACACTCCGTCGCAGCAGCGCCTTATGCGCGTCGGGGTGATTATGCGCGGATTACTGCAAAGGTGGTGGCAGCCGATTACCACGCGCTACGCTAACGGCGGAATGAAAGACCGTTTAAGGACGAAAGTCCGATTGCTGTTTTCCGCTTTCCGGCTGAAGATAATCGGCCACGACAGGCACTGCTCAAAGGCGCGAATCGCTGCTGATTGCGCCCAAAATCAACAAGAATGGCCAACACCAATAAGAACGGCCAAAAAGGAATAGAACGGGAGGTAACGATGTGCAGGGTTTTTGCCGGGCAGGATCCGGAGGGCTATCGACAGATCAACCGATCGATCCGTATCGATGGGCACTCGACGAGCATCCAGCTTGAGGCGACGTTCTGGGCATTGCTCGACGAGATCGCCGACAGCCAAGGCCTGACGACGCCGAAATTCATCTCGAAGCTCTATGACGAGGCTATCGAAATCAACGGCCAGATTCCAAACTTCGCCTCGATGTTGCGCACGACCTGTGCCCTCTATCTGAAAGGCCATCGGCCAGGCATCGAAGAACACACGGCGCCCAAGCGGCAGGCGGCTTAGTTTTCAGCTGCAACATCGAGCGCCAGCCGGGTCATATCGGTGAAAAGCGCCTGCCGTTCGGAATAGTCGGTTTGCTCGCCGGTCACCACGTTGTCGACGACAGTCAGGATCGACAGGGCCCGGGCGCCGAAATGCGCAGCGATGCGATAGAGCGCGCTGGTCTCCATATCCACGGCGAGCGCGCCTTCAGCCTGCACCCCGGCAAAGCGGGCACACCCCTCCGGATGATAGAATATGTCACTGCAGGCGGTCAGCCCGGCATGGTGTTCGATGCCGAGTTCGCCAGCTCTGGCCACAGCGCGGGCAAGCAGCACAGGATCGGGGCCAGCAGCGGCGTCGTAGAGCCCGTAGACCTGGCCACTCCCCGCACTTTCACCATGAACCGATTGCGAGATCACCAGGCTGCGCAGCCCGACTTTGGCGGTCAAGGCCCCACAGGTACCGGTGCGGATCAGCGTCTTGACGCGATGGAAGTCCAGTAATTCATGCGCGTAGATCAGAAATGACGAGACACCGATCCCCGTCGACTGGATGCTGACCGGCATGCCTTGGAAAAGGCCGGTGAAACCGAGGGCGCCCCTGCGGCGGTTGATGCAGCGCGGCGCCTCGAGAAAAGTCTCTGCCATCCATTCGGCGCGCTGCGGGTCACCCGGCAACAGCACCGTTTCGGCATAATCGCCCCTGCTTGCCTCGTTGTGCGGCGTCACGGCATCTACCCCAAATCCCCGCCGCGTTGTCGTCGCAATCATGGCAGGCTGGCGTGGATGCGCAAGCCACAATTGCGAAACCCCAGTGGCCGGACCTCACTGGTTATGAACGGACGGTTCCCTCTCCGGCGCCGCCAAGTGTAAACGGCATCGTCCTGGCGTCTGTGCGCTGGATCACATTCAGGCCGCGCCCCTTAGATATTTCACCAAGGCAGCTATGCACTTGTTGGTCTAGGATTCGAGCACATCCTTGACGATCGTGGCCAATTGCTTGAGCGAAAACGGCTTCGGCAGGAAGCCGAAATGCGCGTCTGCCGGCAGGTTTTTGGCGAACGCGTCCTCCGCGTAGCCTGAAACGAAGACGAATTTGATGTCAGGCTGCCGCTTGCGCAATTCGCCAAGCAGCGTTGGCCCGTCCATTTCAGGCATCACCACGTCGGAAACGACGATGTCGACTTTGCCGCCGAGCGCCTCGAACACTTCCAGCGCCTCGACGCCCGACGACGCTTCGTGGACAGTGTAGCCGCGCGACGTCAGCGCTCGCATGCCGCCCATGCGCACGGCATCCTCGTCCTCGACAAGCAGCACCGTTGCCGAGCCCGACAAATCCTTGCCGACATCGGCGATCTTTGCCGGTGCAGCCGGCGCCTCGCCGGGTTCGCCCGCCGTTCTCGCCTCTGCAATGTAGCGCGGCAGGAAGATGCGGAACACCGATCCCTTGCCGACTTCGGAATCGCAGAAGATGAAGCCGCCCGTCTGCTTGATGATGCCATAGACCATCGACAGGCCGAGGCCGGTGCCTTTGCCGACCTCCTTGGTGGTGAAGAAGGGTTCGAAAATCTTCTTGAGCACTTCGGGGGCAATGCCGCTGCCGGTGTCTTCGACTTCGACCACGACATAGTCGGCCGGCACCAGTTCGCGGTAGGAAAGGCTCTTGCTCTCCTCCGTGGTCACATTCCGGGTGCGCACGGTAAGGTCGCCGCCGGTCGGCATCGCATCGCGCGCATTGACCGCCAGGTTGACCACCACCTGCTCGAACTGCCCGATATCGACCTTCACCGGCCACAGGTCGCGGCCATGGTCGACCTTTAGCTTGATGTCGTTGCCGACCAGGCGGGCCAGCAGCATCCGGAGATCGGCAAGCACGTCGGTCAGGTTGAGCACCTCCGGCCGCAGCGTCTGCTTGCGCGAGAAGGCCAGGAGTTGCCGCACCAGAGAGGCCGCCCGATTGGCGTTCTGCTTGATGTTCATGATGTCTGGGAAGGACGGGTCCGACGGGCGGTGGTTGGTCAACAAAAGGTCCGACGCCATGATGATGGCGGTCAGCACATTGTTGAAGTCGTGTGCGATGCCGCCGGCGAGTTGGCCGACCGCCTGCATCTTCTGGCTTTGCGCCATCTGGCCCTCGAGCGCCTTCTGCTCGGTGGTTTCGACGGCGTAGACGATGGCCGATTCTTCGGCGCCCTCGCCGGTGCCGTCGGCAACCGCGTTGACGTAGAAGCGCATATGCCGTTCTTCATTGCCGGGCAGAAGCGTATCGATCGGTTCGATGTCGGCCTGCCGTTGTCGCGCTTTCTCGAACGCCGCGGCAAAAGCGGGCCGGTCGCGCTCATGGATCACCGTATCGAGCCGCACGCGCCGATCGACCGCGTCCCCGTCGACGACGGAGGAAAACAGCGACAGGAAGGGCGCGTTGGTGCGCAAGATGCGCCCGCTGTTGTCGACGGCCGCTATTGCCATCGGCGTCGAATTGAAGAAGCGTGTGAAGCGGACCTCGGAGGCGCGAAGATCGGCGGAAGCGTCCTCGCCTTGCGTCCGGTTGAGAACGATGGTGCGCGTCGGACCGCTGACGCCCTCGCGGCTGGCCGAAACCCGATGCATGAAACGCACGGGCAGCGCCTCGCCCTTCACTGTCGTCAGATCGAGATCGATGACGGCGTTGCGCGTGGTGCCGGGATCGGCCTTGACCGAGCGGACCAGCGCCATACCGTCGCCGGCGACGATCTCCGGAAGCGTTACGGCACCGGGCGTGAAGCTCGTCAGGTCGATGCCCAGCCACTCGGCAAGCGTGGCGTTGATGTAGGTGACGCGGCCCTCCTGGTCGGCCGAAAAGAAGCCGGCCGGCGCATGATCGAGATGATCGATGGCCTTTTGCAGATCGAGGAAGAACCGCTCCTGCTCGGCCCGTTCTTCCGAGATGTCGGCGAGTTGCCAGGCGAGCAAGGGCAACCGTTGGCCCGGGACGCTGAAAGCGCGGGCGCGGGCACGATACCAGCGCGCGCCCGGCTCGGCGCCGGGTCGAATGGATTGTGCAAGCCGAAACTCCCCATCGCCGGGCTGGCCGTCGCGCAGACCGGAGGCCAGCCGGTATATGGTCACCGAGGCCTCGGGAACATCGGACAGCAACCCTTCGACTGTCTTGAGATCCGCCGCCGACGCCGCGCCGGTCATATCGGCATAAGCCCGATTGGCGTAGACGACACGCCCCTTGGTGTCGGTGACGAGAAGACCTTGCGACATCGAATCGACGAAGGCTTTCGACAGCTCGTCACTCGTCGAGCGCGGCGTAATCTGCACGAAACCGATGGCGGTAGCGAACAGAAAGCCGACGCCGATCATCGCCAGCACACCAAGCATTCCAAGCAGGAAGGGATCGCCAAGACGTTCGCGGAAAAGGCCGAAGACGATCGCGGCACCCGTCAGAACGGCGATGAAGACGATGAGCCGGGTGACCGCACCCGGTCGCGTGTTCTGGTCGACGATCGGTACCGGATAGAAATCGCCGCGCGCTTCCTTGGCCATGTGCCCCCTGTTCGTGAATTCCGGTACTTGCCCCTGCCCGGTTGAATCACATTCTCAGGGCCTGGAAAAGGCCTTGGCGGCAAATGTCCGCTAAAAATGACGCCCGTTCGGCGCCCGGTGTGATGAATCCGAAATTCGCACCACATTGGCGCAGCGCAGAGCGAAATTTCGGCTTCATCACGCCAGCAACTTGCTGAAAAAATCCAGCGTGGTGGATTTGCAGTTCCGAAACGCTGACGCCGTCAAACCGTTCACGAAGCGCGAAAGGCAACTTGCAGTGGCGTGCCGCAACAGTCTAGTGTCGCGTCTTCTTCGATAGCCGATATTGGGGGCACCAATGCTGCAGTGGCTGGATAGCGTGGCGGGTCCTGGTTATGCCCCGGCAATCCTGTGGACGCTTGTCGCGCTTGTCCTTCTGGCCGTCATTCTCCTCATCGTAAAGCTGATCCGCAATCTGACCTTTGGAACATTCGTCGCCGGCGGCAGGAATCGCAAGACGCGGCTGGCCGTCATGGACGCCACCGCTGTCGACAGTCACCGCCGGCTGGTGCTGGTGCGCCGCGACGATATCGAGCACCTGCTGCTGATCGGAGGCCCGACCGACGTCGTCGTCGAACGCGACATCAGGCTGTCGGCGCTGCGCCGTCCTGCATTGACCGGAGATGGTGGCGGCCATCAGCCGGCCACGCGGCCGCGCGCGCCTCAACCCGCTCCTGCGCCAGTGAGGCAAGCACCGCCTCCGCAGCCGGTGAGCGCGGCCTTAACGCCTACCCGATCCCATCAGGCGGCACCGGCAGCGCAAAGCCATCAGTCGGCGACCATCACGCCACTGCCCGCCTTCGAATCGGCGAACGCCAATGCCGTTCGGCACGCGCCGTCGTCGGCAAGACAGGACACCCCGATTAGGCACGAATCCCCAACCAGGCATGATTCTCGGGATTCTATTGACGATACACTGATGAGGGAGCTCGAGGTCTCGCTTGATGACCCGCAGCCCGCCCGGCCGGAGAACAAGCCGGCGGCAAAAGCGCCGCCGTCTCTCGACGACGAGATGACGAAGCTTCTCGGCGAGCTGTCCAGCCAGAAAAGGTAAACGCCAGATCGGCCAGCAAAATTGGTCGGAGGCCGGCCTGACGTTTCGCGTCTTGCTTCAGTCGTCGCGGTAGACTTTCTCGCGACGCTCGTGGCGCTCCTGCGCCTCGATCGACAAGGTCGCGATCGGACGTGCATCGAGCCGTTTCAGCGCGATGGGCTCGCCGGTTTCCTCGCAATAGCCGTAAGTGCCTTCATCAATGCGCTGCAGCGCGGAATCGATTTTTGAAATGAGTTTTCGCTGGCGATCCCGGGCGCGAAGTTCGATGGCGCGGTCGGTTTCGGACGAGGCCCGATCAGCGAGATCGGGATGGTTGGCGTTTTCCTGCTGCAGGATTTCGAGAGTTTCGCGCGCTTCGCGTAGTATGTCGTTCTTCCAGGTGACGAGCTTCAGGCGAAAGTAGGATTTCTGCCGCTCGTTCATGAATGGCTCGTCTTCGGAGGGTACGTAATTGGCGGTAACGATGTCGTTCATTCGACTCACCCAAACAGCCCCAAATTTGGCGCCTATATATTCGCGGACCGAATGCTGCACAAGCGTAATCGACGACAGTTTCACGCAATTGTTAATGTCGGCCAAAAAGGTATTGGCGGCATCATTCGCATGAAGGGTGCGACCGAATTCGCCTACGTTTCGTTGGGTTTGAAGGGTGCCGGCCATTGTAAACCGAGCTTTTCTCATGGCTAATCCTGCAGCGCCTTTTTGACGGGTTTCGGTATTTGGCACAAGCGAGGGGCCGGTGAGCAAGCTTTATCTGTTGAGGCATGCGAAGGCCGGATGGGCCCTGCCGGGCATGCGTGATTTCGATCGTCCGCTCGACGCATCCGGCCTCGCCGATGCCGAAACTATGGGTGCGGCCATGCGGGCCCACAACTACATTCCGGACCTCACCCTTTGCTCCACAGCAAAGCGAGCGCTGCAAACGCTGGAGGGCGTTGCCGGCCACACCGATCCAGGCAGGGTCCTGTTCCTGGACACGCTCTACAGCGAGGATGCCGCCGGTTATCTCTCGATCATCCGCGGCAATGGCGGGCCAGGCTCGCTGCTCCTCATCGGTCACAATCCGATGACGGAGGATCTTGCGATCGCGCTTTCGGGCGACGGCGACGAGGCTGCGAGGGCAATGCTGAACTACGGGTTCCCAACCTCCGGCCTTGCGGCCGTCCGTTTTCCAGGCAGTCTTGCCAACGCCGCGCAAGGCACCGGCTATCTCGAAGCCTTCGTGACGCCGGCCGATTTCTGACGCCATTTCGAACCTAGCGTGGTGGATTTGCTGCGAATTTCAGATTCGCCACACTAGGCGGCAACGTCTATATCGGAGCGTACCGAAGCCCGAGAGAACCGATTTGGCATCATCGCTGACCACTTTCACCGACGAGGCGAAGATTGCCCTGGATACGCTGTCGGGGCGCGCTACCGGGCTTTTTTCGCCATCGCTGCGGCTGGGTGTTACCGGCCTCTCCCGAGCCGGCAAGACGGTGTTCATCTCGGCCCTTGTCCACAATCTGATCCATGGCGGGCGCTTGCCGCTGTTCGAGGCGCAGAAATCGGGACGCATCGCCCGTGCCTTCCTCGAAGAGCAACCGGATGACGCCGTGCCGCGGTTCCAGTACGAAGATCACATCGCAGCCCTGGTCAACGACCGCCTCTGGCCGGATTCGACACGTGCCATTTCCGAGTTGAGGCTCACCATCGAATATGAATCGGCCTCCGGCTGGAGCCGCATGTTTTCATCAGGCAGACTGTCGGTCGATATCGTCGATTATCCAGGCGAATGGCTGCTCGATTTGCCGCTGCTCGGCAAGTCCTACGGCGATTTCTCGCGCGAAGCTTTCGAGATGGCGGCGTTGCCGGTGCGCGTCGACCTTTCGCAGGAATGGCGCCAGCTCTCGGCCGCAGTCGACCCGAATGCAGACGCCGACGAGATGACGGCGCGCCGCCTCGCAGAGAGCTTCGCCGCCTATCTCAAGGCATGCAAGCTTGATGAGCGGGCGCTTTCGACTTTGCCGCCGGGCCGCTTCCTGATGCCCGGCGATCTTGAGGGCTCGCCGGCGCTGACCTTCGCGCCTTTGCCGGACCTGAGTGAGCGGCGGGCGCGTTCGGGGTCGCTTCAGGCGATGATGGAACGGCGTTACGAGGCCTACAAGACCCATGTCGTCAAGCCGTTCTTTCGGGAACACATCACACGCCTCGACCGCCAGATCGTGCTGATCGACGCCCTGCAGGCCTTGAACGCGGGCCCCGGCGCGATGGCCGATCTCGAACGTGCGGTGACCGAAATCCTCGCCTGTTTCCGCCCCGGCCGCGGCAATTTCCTGACAGACTTTTTTTCGAGGCGCATCGACCGCATATTGGTGGCGGCGACAAAGGCGGACCATCTGCACCACGAAAGTCACGACCGGCTGCAGGCGATCGTGCGGCGGCTTGCCGACCGTGCCGTGGCGCGAGCGAATTTCACCGGTGCCGATGTCGACGTGGTTGCCCTGGCGGCCGTGCGCGCGACCCGCGAAGGCACGGTCAAGCAAGGCCGCGAAACGCTGCCGGTCATCATCGGCACACCGTTGAAAGGAGAGAGAATCAACGGCGAAACATTTGACGGAAACACCGAAACGGCCATATTTCCCGGTGATTTACCGGAGAAAATTGATGCGGTGTTCGATGTCTCTGGACCAGACCATCGGCAAAGCCCAGACCATCGGCAGAATAATGACGATCCGGCGATCCGTTTCGTGCGCTTTCGCCCGCCAAAACTCGAACGCACTGCCGAGGGCATCACGCTGTCGCTGCCGCATATCAGGCTTGACCGTGCCCTGCAGTTCCTGATCGGAGATCATCTGGCATGATAGCGCCCCGCAAGCCGGCGGCATTTCGCATCGAGCCGGAAGCCACTGCAAAGGAACAGGCGGCCTTCCGCCAGCCCGACGCCCCGTCAGCGCGAAAGCCGCGCGCGCTGAAGACGGATGGTGCAGTCGTCGTGCCGGCCGAGATCGATGTCTTCGACGAGCCCGACATCGTCGCCGCCGAACCGCCGCCGGCGACCGCGCCGCGGAAGCGTTCGCTGCTTGGAAGCCTGTTCTTCGGCGCATTGGGCGTTCTAGTTTCGCTGGCCCTCGGGCTTTGGACCGACCAGCTGATCCGCGATCTGTTCGCACGCGCCGAATGGTTGGGCTGGCTGGCCGCCGGGATGGCCGTGATCGCGGCGCTGGCGCTTCTGGTCATCCTTGTCCGCGAATTCCTGGCGATCGCCCGCCTCGCCGAGGTCGAAAAACTGCAGAAGCGGGCACTCGACGCCATCGCCCGCGACGATCCGAAAGCCGCCCGCGCCGTGGTCGACGAGCTCTCGGCGTTTGTCGCGGCCAAGCCCGAAACCGCGGCCGGCAGACGCGCGCTGGCTGAACTGCGCGACGAGATCATCGATGGTGGCAATCTGGTGCGCCTGGCCGAGACCGAAATCCTCGGGCCCCTCGATGCGCGCGCCAAGGTGATGATCCTCGACGCAGCAAAGCGTGTTTCGCTGGTAACGGCGGTCAGCCCCCGCGCCCTGGTCGACGTCGCCTATGTCGTGTTCGAAGCCGGACGGCTGATTCGCCGCTTGTCGGAACTTTATGGCGGTCGGCCGGGCACGCTGGGATTCTTCCGGCTGGCCCGCAGCGTTCTCGCCCATCTGGCAGTGACCGGCTCGATTGCCGTGGGCGACAGTTTCGTTCAGCAGATCGTCGGCCACGGCCTCGCTGCCCGGCTCTCGGCAAAGCTTGGCGAAGGCGTCGTTAACGGCATGATGACGGCGCGTATAGGCATTGCGGCGATGGAAACCGCGAGGCCCCTGCCCTTCAGTGCCACGAAACGGCCCGGCATGGGCGATTTCCTGTCCGCTCTGACGTCGTTCGCAACCAAAAAGCAGAAGGAAACATCCGCTTCCGACGCGTGACAGCCGCCGCCAGCCCCACGCGGTTTCAGCGGCCCGCAAAGGACGCTGTAAGCACTGACGCAGTCTTTCAGTTCCGGGTCATGCACCAGCGGTGACGAAGCATTAACCAATCTTGTTCATGGTCGGACGGGTTCCAAACCAGTCTCTTTGTTGCCGGGTGTCGTCGATGAAAAGCGTGATCTTGTCCAACGTCCTGGCCCTGGCGGTCATCGTTTCAACAACTGCTGGCCTGGTCGAAAAGTCCTTTGCGGCAGAATCGGACAAGCAGTTCTTTCAATCGGTGGAAGGCAAATGGGTCGGTCCCGGAGAAATCGTCGCCGGCAAGTACAAGGGGACGAAATTCACCTGCAGCTTCACCGGCTCGACACCTGACGGCAAGATCGGCATGTCGCTGGACGGCGGTTGCCGGGTCGGCATGTTCACCCAGCAGATGTCGGCGACGATCCAGCGCAAGGGCCGCGAAGGCTACAAGGGCAGCTTCATGGGCGGCGCCGCCGGTTCCGGTCTCGACATCGTCGGCGGCAATGTGGTCAGCGCCAACAAGGTCGTCTTCACCATCAACCGCAACCAGTTGCGCGGCGTCATGCAAGCCCTTGTCCCCAACGACAATTCGATGACGGTCACGGTTGCGGTGCGTGTCGACCAGCAATTGGTGCCGGTCATCGGCATGAAGCTGAAGCGGGTCGATGCGCTCGAGGTCGGCTCTATCGCGCCGAACTGAGTGATTATTTTGCGCGTTCGATAGGACGCGCGTGCCGGGTGCGTAAAAGCTGTGGAGCGCGCCTGCAACACTGCCGCACCAGTTTCCGAATTCGGACTGTTCGTTCTCCGCCGAAGCCCCTATCTTGGCCGCTCGATGCCGCAGCACATGCAGCGGTCCTCTAGAGAACGGAATGGCAGGCATGGCGGCAGAGGCAGCGGGCAGCGATCTTATCCACGTGGTGGCGCTGCTGGCCGCAGGTGTTGTCGCCGTGCCGATTTTCAAGCGCATGGGGCTTGGCTCCATCCTAGGCTATCTGGCGGCCGGCGTGGTGATCGGGCCGTTCGGACTTCGTATCTTTTCCGAATCGGAAGCCATTCTTCACGTCGCCGAACTCGGCGTCGTCATGTTCCTGTTCATCATCGGGCTGGAGATGCAGCCGTCACGGCTATGGAGCCTCAGGCGAGAGATCTTTGGCCTTGGGGCATTGCAGGTCGGCGTGTGCGCGCTGTTGCTTACCGGCGTCGGACTGGCAGGCGGTTTTCCCATCGCGCAATCCTTCGTCGCCGGCGCCGGCTTCGTGCTGACCTCGACGGCGATCGTCATGCAGCTTCTGGAAGAACGCGGCGAGATTGCAGCGCCCAAAGGCCAGCGCATCGTCTCTATCCTGCTGCTCGAGGACCTGGCGATCGTGCCGCTGCTGGCGCTGATCGCGTTCCTGGCACCGGGCGGCGCCGATATGAGCCTGACGCAGCGGCTGACCGAGGTGGGCATCGGCCTTGCTGCCATCCTCGGACTGGTGCTGGCCGGGCGTTTCCTGCTCAATCCGTTCTTCCGCATACTGGCGGATGCCCGCGCCCGCGAGGTGATGACCGCGGCCGCTCTTCTGGTCGTTCTGGGATCGGCGCTTGTCATGCAGCTCAGCGGCCTCTCGATGGCGATGGGCGCTTTCCTGGCCGGCGTGCTTTTGTCGGAATCCACCTTCCGCCATCAGTTGGAGGCCGATGTCGAACCATTCCGCGGTGTCCTGCTTGGGCTGTTCTTCCTTGCGGTCGGCATGTCGCTCGACCTGCATGTGGTCGTCGAGAACTGGCGGATTGTCGCCGTCTACGTCGTCGCCTACATGGTGATAAAGGCGATCGGCATCTATCTCGTCGCCCGCATCCTCAAGACCGGTCACCGCGAAGCGCTCGAGCGTGCCGTGTTCATGGCGCAAGGCGGCGAATTCGCCTTCGTTCTCTATTCCGCCGCAGCGGCGGTCGGCATCATCGACAGCCAGGCTAATGCGACCCTGACGGCGATCGTCATCATCTCTATGGTGCTGACGCCTCTGGCCATCGTGGCGTTGCGGTATTTGACGCCGCGCGACGAGCAATCGCTCGAAGGCGTCGACATTGCCGATGGCCTTACCGGCAGCGTGCTGATCATCGGCTTTGGGCGCTTCGGCCAGATCGCCAGCCAGCCGCTGCTGTTGCGCGGGATCGACGTGTCGATCATCGACAATGATGTCGAAATGATCCAGGCGGCCGCCGATTTCGGCTTCAAGGTCTACTATGGCGACGGCACGCGGCTGGATATCCTGCATGCCGCGGGCGCCGGTCGCGCACGCGCCGTGCTCATATGCGTCGACAAGGCTGATGTCGCCATCCGCATTGCCGAACTCATCAAGGCGGAGTTCCCCTTGCTCACGGTGCTGGCAAGAGCCTTCGACCGTGGCACGGCGCTACAATTGATTCGTGCAGGTGTCGACTTCCAGCTTCGGGAAACCTTCGAATCAGCCCTCGTTTTCGGCGGTTCCACCCTCGAAGCCCTGGGTGTCGACCCGGAAGAGGTCGCCGAAGCGATCGAGGATGTCCGGCGACGCGATACTGCCCGCATCGAAACGCAGCTTGCCGAAGGCATTCGGGCCGGACAACGCTTCCTGAAGGGCAATATCGGCACGCCCATTCCGACACCGCTCACCCCGCCACGTCGTATCGGCCAGGCGCTCAACGAGGAGACCGCCGGCGTGCTGCATAAATCCGAACCTGCGGACTGACCGAGGATCACTCATGGACATCGACACGCGAGCCTTTTCAGTCACCAAATTCTGGCGTGACGCCGGGAAGGATGCATGGTTCGAGAAGCATGACACTTTCGACACGGAGTTCCGCAACCGGTTTCTCGACCTGCACTACGCAGCCGCACGGCGTGAATGTGACGACTGGTCGGAGCATGCCGAAGGCTCGCTGGCGCTGATGATCCTGCTCGACCAGTTCCCGCGAAATTGCTTTCGTGGCACCGGCCATATGTATGCCACCGATCCGCTGGCAAGACATTTCGCCGCAAAGGCCATCGCCGCCGGCCAGGATCTGGCGTTGGACGAAGACCTGCGCGCCTTCCTCTATTTGCCGTATGAGCATTCGGAAAATCTCGCCGACCAGCTCAAATCGATGGAGCTGTTTACCGCCAAAGCCCCATCCTATCTGAAATATGCGGTCGAGCACCTGGAGATCATTCAGCGGTTCGGCCGTTTTCCGCATCGAAACAGGATGCTTGGCCGCGAGACGACGGCGGAAGAACAGGTGTTCCTCGACGGAGGCGGATTTTCCGGCTGAGTTCAGTGCGTCGGCCCACAAGTGGTTACCGGTTTGGGCCCGATGCTTCAGGCCAACCACCAATCCCGGCCAGACGGCAATTGCTCGATACCGGCGCTGTCGAGAGCGGCAAGCCGCTCCGGCACGCTTCTGCCGCCGACGGTGAGGCCAGGCGCGATCTCGGCCAGCGGCGCCAGAACGAAGGCGCGCTCCAGCATGCGCGGATGCGGCACTTCCAGCCCGGTTTCGTGAATGACCCGATCGCCGAACACCAGAATGTCGATGTCGATCAAGCGTGGCCCCCAGCGTTCCTCGCGCACCCGCTTCAATCTGCGTTCGACGCCGAGACAAAGATCGAGCAATGCATGTGGTGCGAGTGCGGTCGAAATTTCGGCCGCCGCATTGAGAAAATCCGGCTGATCGAGCTTGCCCCAGGGTGGCGTGCGATAAAGCGAGGAGACGACGACGACACGCGTGTTCTCGTCGGCGTCCATCATGCGCAGGGCCGCGCCCATCGACCTCGCCGGGTCGCCGATATTGCCGCCAAGGCTGAGATAGACAGTGTTATCGTTGTTGTTTTTATTCTGGCCAGACAACGGTCACCTCGACATGATCGAGCACGCCGGGCACCGGCGCGTTCGGCTTGCGCACAGTGATCTCGGCCCTTTTGATCTGGGGAAACTGGGCCGTCAGCGCCCGAGCCACCTCCAGCGCCAGCGCTTCTATCAGAAAACGCCTCTCTCCGGTTATGATCCTTTCGATCACCCCGAAGGCTACACCATAGTGGACGGTGTCCTCGATGGAATCATCGACCAGCGCGCGGCCGGGTTCGACGGTGAGCGCAGCGTCGACATAGAAGCGCTGGCCGAGCGTCTCCTCCTCATCCAGCACGCCGTGCCGGGCGAAGAAGGCGCAGTTCTTCATGCGGATGACATACATTGCTCAGCGTCTCGCTCGATTAGAGCGACGTGCGTCCATGTGGGCGGACAAATTACGCTCTAACGCTTTTAATCTAAGCATCTCGCAAAAATCGATTTCGGTTTTCGCGCTTATGCATTGGTCTCGCGCGCCAGCATAGCATCCGCAAGCGCCAGCGCATCGACATTGATTGCGACATCGTGGACGCGAAATAGCTGCGCGCCCTTGAGCCTCAGGATGACGCTCGTCGCCGCTGTTCCGGCGCCCCTGGCCGAGGCGTCGCGGCCGGTGACGGCGCCGATGAAGCGCTTTCGCGATGTGCCCGCCATCAGCGGAAAACCCAACGCACCGAGTTCGGAAAACCGTGCCATCAGGTCGAGGTTTTCTTCCGCTGTTTCCTTGGCGAAGCCGAAGCCCGGATCGAGCACGATCTGGTCGTCGGCAACGCCGCTTCGCCGCGCGATTTCCAGTGATTTCCTGAGGAAGAAAAACTGATCGTCGATCACATCGGGCAATTTCTGCCGGTCACGCCCAGTGTGCATGATGATAAGCCCGGCACCGGTCTCGGCCGCGACCCGCGCGATGCCGGGTTCGCGCTGCAGGCCCCAGACATCGTTGACGACATGAGCGCCGGCGGCGACGGCAAGCCGGGCGGTGTCCTCGCGATAGGTATCGACCGAAATCAGCGCCTTGCCAAATCTGGCGAGCGCCTCGATGATCGGCAGCACGCGGGCCTGCTCTTCCTCGATGGTTACGGGAGATGCACCGGGGCGTGTCGATTCCCCGCCGACGTCAATGACAGAGGCCCCCTCTTCCACCATCCGGCGCGCCTGGGCGATCGCCTGTTCGGGCGCAACGAACAGCCCCCCGTCGGAAAAACTGTCCGGCGTGACGTTGAGAATACCGACGATCACAGCCTTGCCGCCAAGGTCGAGACGGGCCCCATGCGCCAGCTGCCATCCCCTTGTCGTCATTGTCCATCAACCATGTGTGATCCATCACAGATCAATTCCGTTGCGTCGGCAACGGCCGTAACGCAAGGTGGGTAAAGAGGCAACATGATGAAACGCTCCCTGCTCTGTGCCCTGATGCTCGCTTTTTCCGCCTTGCCGGCGGGCACGGCGAGTCTGGTAAAAACATATAGCTACTTCAGCATCGGCGGCAGAACGCTCGACGACATCGGAACCCAGCTTACGAAACTCGGCCCCCAAGTGAAAAGCACCGGGATGCGGCATCCCGGCGCCACACAGATGGCATTCACCACTCGCGTCAGCTACGCGGAAAAATCGAATTCCTGCCGGATTGCCGACGCCAACGTCATCGTCAAGGTCAAGGTGATCCTTCCCGAGTGGCGCCGCTCGCGCAAGGCCGATGCGGGCGTAAGGCTGTTCTGGGATACGTTGTCCGCCGACATCAAGCGCCATGAGGACCGCCATGTCGAGATCGCCAAGAACCATGCCCGCGAACTCGAGGATGCGCTGAAGGCGACCTACCCGCGGAAGAATTGCCAGGAGGCCAAGACCAAGGCTGCGGAGATAGCCGCCGCAATTCTTGCCAAGCACGATCGGGCCCAGGTGCAATTCGATCGCGTCGAGAGCATCAATTTCGAAAGCCGCATCCTCAGGCTGCTGCGTTATCGCATGGAGCGCATCGAGAACGGCCGGCTGCCGGGCTAGCCTGCGCCAGACGGTAACGATTTAGGCACTGGCAGGGCCTTCGCCTCGACACGTCGGGGATCGCCTGCTATTGCCACGCCGCTGTTAGACGAAGCGCATGCCGGTCGGTAGCCCGGCGATCCCGCCTCGCGGGATCCGAAGCCCCGTTGCCCCGACGAGGTCCACAGCCCCGTTCAGAGGGTCCGATTTCCGGCCTGTCGCCGCCACCGGCGCTTAGAAGGACGGCCTCGGCTCTTCCTCTGGAAACAGTGTCGCCAGCGGCGGACGGAGTGGATCGATGGACAAAGCTGTCAGCGAAGCGGCCACGGCGCCGGTAGAGGCGTCGCCGCTGACGGAAAGTGAAAAGAATGCCATCATCGGCGGCGTGCTGCTGTCAATGCTGCTGGCGGCGCTAGACCAGACCATCGTCGCGCCGGCAATGCCGACCATCGCGCATTTGCTTGGACATGCCGAATATCTGCCGTGGATCGTTACCGGCTATCTTCTGACCGCGACCGCTACGGCGCCGCTCTACGGCAAGATCTCCGACGTCTACGGCCGCCGGCCGACCGTCTATGCGGCAATCCTCATCTTTCTCGCCGGATCGCTTGTCAGCGCCATGGCCCCCAACATGCTCGTCCTGGTCGTTGGACGGGCGATCCAGGGCGCCGGCGGTGGCGGCCTGTTCGCCCTGGCGCAAACCGTGATCGGCGATCTCGTTCCACCGCGCGAACGCGCACGTTATGCGGCCTGGATCGCAGGCACATGGGCGGTTGCCAGCATCGCCGGGCCGCTGCTCGGCGGCACCTTCGCCGAACATCTGCACTGGTCGCTGATCTTCTGGATCAACATCCCGCTCGGCCTTTTGGCCATGGCGATCATCGACAAGCCGCTCAAGAAGCTGCCGGTCGCCGCAAAGCATCACCGCATCGACGGCCTCGGCGCGCTGCTTCTTGTCGTGGCCACCGCGCTATTGCTTCTTGCACTGAATTGGGGCGGCAGCGCCTACCCCTGGTCGTCGCGCGAAATCCTTGGATTGCTCGCCTGCTCGGCTGTCTTTAGCGGCGCGTTTGCGCTGCGGCTCATGCGCGCGGCCGAACCGCTGATCTCGCTCGAAGTGCTCGGCAATCCGATCGTGCTTGCCGGCACGCTTTCGATGTTCCTGCTGCAGGCCGCCAATGTCGGCCTGGCGGTCTACCTGCCCGTCTATCTGCAGTCTGTCCTTGGTCTCTCGGTCAGCAATTCGGGCATCGCGATGCTCGGGCTGTTGCTCGGCACCGTCGCAGGCGCGACATTCAGCGGCCGCATGATACCGCGCTTTGTCCACTACAAGCGCATCGCGGTGGCGGGAACGATCTTTGCCATAGCCTGTCTTGGCCTGCTCAGCCTTGTCGCCGGCCAGGCCTCGCTGGTGGTTGTCGAGATTCTGACGACCTGCATAGGGCTGGGTGCCGGGACGACGTTCCCGGTTGTCACCGTAGCGGTCCAGAACGCGGTCGACCGCCCGCATCTGGGTGTCGCGACCGGCGTGCTGGCATTCCTTCGCTCGCTGGGCAGCGCGCTTGGTGTCGCCATGCTCGGCACGGTCGCGCTCGGCTACGGTCTGCCGTTGGCCAGCGAAGGCGCGCCGACGGCCGGCCATATCGCATCGGCCGCCCCGTTCGTGATGATCTTTCTTGCCGCCGCGGCGACGCTGCTCGTATCGCTTGTCACGCTCGGCCTGATGCCGGAGAAGCCGCTGCGCGGCCATCCCGAGGCCGAGGGGCCGATTCTCGTTGAGTAAGAGTGGAGTGTCAGCCGGCGACGCCGAGCTTCTTCTGCAGGCTGGTCGACGAGGTCGTATACTGGAATACGATGCGCTCGCCGGGGCTGATGATGCGCTTGGCCGCCTGCGCCATCAGGGCGACCTCATGGAAGCCCGACAGGATCAGCTTCAGCTTGCCGGGGTACCAGTTGATGTCGCCGACGGCAAAGATGCCCGGCACCGACGTCTGGAACTTCTCGGTATCGACCGGGATCATGTTCTCGTGGAGATTGAGCCCCCACTCGGCGATCGGCCCGAGCTTCATGGTCAGGCCGAAGAACGGCAGCATCCGCGTGCACGGCACCTCGATGTCACCGTTCGGTCCCTTGATCGTCGCGGAGGAAAGCTGGCCGTCGGCGCCGGTCAGGCCGGTCACCTGCCCGACCTGGAAATCCAGTTCCTTCATCTCCTGCATGGCGTACATCTTGTTGACGCTGTCGGGCGCCGCGCGGAATTCCGGCCGTCGGTGGACCAGTGTCACGCTCTTGGCCACCGGCTGCAGGTTCAGCGTCCAGTCGAGCGCCGAATCGCCGCCGCCGACGATGACGAGGTCGTGGCCGCGAAATTCCTCCATCCGGCGAACGGAGTAGAAAACGCTCTTGCCTTCATAAAGCTCGATGCCCGGGATCGGCGGCCGCTTCGGCTGGAACGAGCCGCCGCCGGCGGCGATAACCACAACCTTGGCCTCGAACACCTCGTTCTCGTCGGTGATGACGCGAAAGCTGCCGTCATCGAGCTTTTCGAGGCTCGAGACCATGCGGTTAAAGGTGAAGTCGGGCTTGAACGGCGCGATCTGCTCAAGCAGCTTGTCGACCAGCCCCTGCGCCGAGATCGACGGCCAGCCGGGAATGTCGTAGATCGGCTTTTCTGGATAGAGTTCGGCGCATTGCCCGCCGGGCCGGTCGAGTATGTCGATCAGATGGCACTTCATGTCGAAGAGGCCGAGTTCGAACACGGCGAACAGGCCGACAGGCCCTGCCCCGACAATCAATACGTCCGTTCTGGTGATATCGGTCATGAATGCGCCTTTGATGCGCATGACCCCGAAAATCAGAATCGATTTCCGTTAGGACCATGCGCCAGATCACGGTGCTACAGCCGTCCTTTGCGTGTCCAAGAGGCGCGCGACGCTGTAGAGAACGGCGCGACACTGCATGACCATTGGCCCGCTGCCAAGCGGGGGCCAGAAAAATCGGCCATATACCCGCGCTTCAGCCTTCACTCTTCAGCCTTGGCGGGCGGGCACGCGCACAACCAGGCCGTCGAGAGCGTCGCGCACCTTGATCTGACAGGAGAGCCGTGAGTTCGGCTGGACGTCGTAGGCGAAGTCCAGCATGTCCTCTTCCATCGCTTCCGGCTCGCCGACCTCGGCCGTCCATGCCTCGTCGACATAGACGTGGCAGGTCGCACAGGCGCAGGCGCCACCGCATTCGGCCTCTATCCCCGGCACGGCGTTGCGGATCGCGTTCTCCATGACGGTCGAGCCGTTTTCGGCATCCACGTCAAAATGTGTGCCGTCATGGGCGATGAAGGTCAGCTTGGTCATTTGTCACCTGAAGGAAGTCCCAGCCGAGATAATCACTCCGGCAGACAAGTCAACTGCCGCGCGAAAGCGGCGTTCTATGCCGTTTTTTCGGAAATGGGTTTAACGACTGACGGCGGCGACGAAATCGCGGACTTCTTCGATCAGCGAACCAAGCCGCTTGAGGGTGTTGGTGTCTTCAGGCTGATGTTCGATCGCGCTGGCGCAGTCGGCGATAGCGAAAGCGCCGACACCGCGCGCCGAGCCTTTCAGCCCATGCGCCAGAAGCAATCTTTGGCTCACATCGGCATCGACGATCTTATCGCGAACGGAAAGCGCCTGCTGCACGAACAGCGCCAGCACCTCCTGTTCAAGGCTGCGGTCGCCCATCGTCTGGCGCGCGAGATGCGCCAAGTCCACCGGCCGCGACCCAGCCGTTCCCGATACGTCACCGCCGGGCATCGAAAAGGCAATGCCGTTATCGCCACGCATGAATCTGCAACTCCATTCTTCCAGCCGAAAAAACTAGGCGCATCCTGTGCACAACGGGTTAATGATTGGCCCGGAAAAATGTCGCGATAGCGGCGCCGGAATCACGGTTCTGTTAACCTTATATTTAAAGTTTTACGTATCGCACCGAATGCATGTTTTCTTTACCCGGGTGTGTCATTACGATACGACAGGTCCATTTTCAGCCTCTTGCGTGGGACACGACAAGCAGAATCATAAGTCCCGCGGCAGCTTGTACAGGGTAGCGAAGGCATGGCGAAGAAAACAACGACGGCAAGAACGCTCGACAGCGACGTAGCCAGGGAACTCGAAAAAGCACTTGAAATCGACCTGAGCGGGGACGTCGGCGGCGATCTCGATATCGCGGCGTCGATGGAAGATCTGGAAGCCCAGATATCGCAGGCTGCGGACGAGCTGGCGCGCGAAGGCCGCAACCAGAATGCCGAGCCTGTCGTCAGTCAAAGCCCGAACGTCGAGCCCGTCGCGAACCAGAGCCAGAAGGCGGAGCCCGTCACCAACCAGGACCAGGACCAGGCAAAGCCCGCTGCAAAGGCCAAGCCGGCTGAACTGCGCCCTGTGGAAACGCGCAATGGCCAGCAGCCGGCTGGTTTCACGCCAGCCAATGATCCCCGTCAAAAAGATTACAAAACGCTGCTGCACACCCTCAATCGGCGTGCTTCCAACACGATCTACTGGGTCGTGGCGCTCGTTTCGCTCGCCTGGATCGCCGGTGCCGGTGCATTGGCCAATATGCTGTTTGGACCAAGCATCTGGCAGATCCGCACGCCCGACCAGTTTTTCGCCCGTCCCGAACTGATCGGCCTGGCGGCTGCTGCAATTTTGCCCCTCCTCCTGTTCTGGGCGTTTGCAGCCATGATCCGCCGCGCGCAGGAAATGCGCATCGCCGCTCAGTCGATGACGGAAGTGGCCTTCCGCCTCACCGAGCCGGAAAATATAGCCCAGGATCGCGTCATGATGATCGGGCAGGCGGTTCGCCGCGAGGTGGCGGCCATGGGCGAAGGCATCGAGCGTACGCTTGCGCGTGCCGTCGAGCTAGAAACCCTCGTGCACAGCGAAGTCAACCAGATCGAGCGCTCCTACTCCGAGAATGAATCCCGCATCCGCTCGCTTGTCGACGGGCTGGGCAGCGAGCGCGAAGCGGTGGTCACCCACGCCGAACGCGTGCGTGCCTCGATCACCGGCGCGCACGAGACGCTGAAGGACGAAATCGGGGCTGCCAGCGACATCATTCGCGACAGCATCCTCAACGCCTCGACCAACCTGTCGATGACCATCACCAACTCAGGTGACACGCTGATCGACAGGATCAACCAAAGCTCGATGTCGATCTTCGATTCGGTGGAAGGCCGTCTCGAATCGATCACGGACCGGCTGTCGACCTCCGGCGAAGCCTTCGCCAGTCTCCTCGATACACGCATTGCCAAGCTGACGGACACGACCGACGGCCTCACCCGGTCGCTGACCGATCTGCTCGACGATCGGACCTCCGGCATGGTTTCGCTGCTTGGTGGTGCCGCGCGCACGCTCAACTCCGAATTCGAAGCCAGCCTTGACGGCATCGAGCGGACGCTGGCCGAGCGCGGCCAGGCGCTGATCAGCGAATTCCAAACCCGCGCCGAAGCGCTGGACACCGGCACACAGAAGCTCAACGCCGCGCTCGAGGCCCGCGCACGCCAGATCAACGAGACTTTGGTCGAGCGCGCGCGCGAAATCGCCCATACCTTCCAGGAAAGCAAAGAGACGCTGTCGGCGATGATCGATCAGGGCAAGACCCAGATCGGCGCCGACATGGCCGACATCGTTTCGTCGACCTCGTCTATGCTTGAAGCGCGCGCCGGTGACTTCGCCGGGCGCATGGAAGCGGCCCGTCATGTGGTGTCGCGCTCCTTCGACGCCGACATCCAGCGGCTTGCCGATGCCCGCGTCGGCATCGAGGAAGCCGTCGAGAACCACAGCCGCAAGCTTTCCGAAAGCCGCGAACGCATGGCGGCGGCAATGGAAGCCGATCTGGCGAAATTCGCCGAAAGCCGCGCCGGCATCGACGCAGCGGTCACCGACCAGGTGCAGAAGCTTGCCGAAGGCCGCAACCTGATCTCGCGCGCTCTCGAAGAGGATTTGCGCAAGGTCAACGAGTCGCGTGCCACCATCGATGCTTCGCTCGGCAGCCATCTCGAAAGACTCGAAGAGGGCCGCAACAGGCTTTCACAGGCTTTGAACGAAGACTCCGGAAAACTTGTACAAGCCCGTACGATTATTGATGAAATGGTTGCCGGCCATGTTGGAAAGCTCGCCGAAGGCCGCAGCATTCTTTCACGCGCTCTCGAAGCCGATCTCGGCAAGCTGGCCGACAGCCGCGCCAGCATCGACGGGCTGGTCGCCGGCCAGGTCGAGAAGATCGCCGAAGGTCGCGCCATACTCGCCAAGGCGCTGGAAGCAGACGTTATCGGCATCAAGGGGCTCATCGAGAGCCATTCCGCCAAGCTGGCGGAAGATCGCACGCAGCTTTCGCGCTCACTCGAAACCGACCTTTCCGGCATCCGAGGCCTAATCGAGGACCATTCGGGCAGGCTCGCCGACGATCGCAGCCTGCTTTCGCAGACGCTCGAGGCTGACCTTTCCAAATTGGCGGAAAGCCGGTCGAGCATCGACGGACTGGTCGCCGGCCAGGTCGAGAAGCTTGCCGAAGGCCGCGACATCCTCAAGCGCGCGCTGGAATCCGATCTCAACACGATCAAGGACGTCATATCGAGCCAGTCGGAAAGGCTGGCGGAGGACCGTGGTCAGCTCTCACAGGCATTGGAAGCCGATTTGCAGAGCGTAAACAGCCTCATCTCCGACCATATGAACAGACTTGCTCAGGATCGTTCGACCCTGTCGAAGGCGCTCGAAGACGATCTTGCCAAGCTGGCGGAAAGCCGCTCCAGCATCGATGGGCTGGTGACCGGCCAAGTCGAGAAGCTGGCAGAGGGGCGCGACATCCTCAGGCGCGCACTGGAAGCGGACCTCAACACTATCAAGGGCGTCGTCGCCGACCAGTCCCAGCAGTTGACCGACAGCCGCGCAGAGTTTGCCCGTGCGATCGAGGCCGATCTCGGCACCGTCAGCAATCTTGTCAACAGCCACGCCGAAAAACTCGTCCAGGAGCGCTCGACATTGTCGAAGGCGCTCGAAGACGATCTCGCCAAGCTGGCGGAAAGCCGGTCGAGCATCGACGGGCTGGTTGCCGGCCAGGTCGAGAAACTGGCCGAAGGCCGCGACATCCTCAGACGTGCGCTGGAAGCAGACCTAAATACCATCAAGGGTGTCGTCGCCGACCAGTCGCAGCAGCTGACCGACAACCGGGCACAGTTTGCTCGGGCGCTGGAGACCGATCTCGGCAGCGTCAACGGCCTTGTAAACAGCCACGCCGAGAAGCTCATCCAGGATCGCTCGACCCTGTCGAAGGCGCTCGAAGACGATCTCGCCAAACTGGCTGAGAGCCGGTCGAGCATCGACGGGCTGGTTGCCGGCCAAGTCGAGAAACTGGCCGAAGGGCGCGACATCCTCAGACGTGCGCTGGAAGCAGATCTGCAGAAAATCGCAATGAGCCGCAGCGACGTAGACGAGATCATCGCCGGGCATGTCGGCAAGCTGGCCGAAGGCCGTGACGCGCTGACCCGCGCGCTGGAGGACGATCTCTCCAAACTCGCCGACACACGCAAGGAAGTCGACCGTTCCTTGTCCGGTCATATCGACCAGATCGCCGCCAGAAGCAGCGACATCTCCGATGCCATTGCCGCCGATGTCGAAAAGATCGAGCGGGCGTTCAGCCGCCAGACCGGCATCATCGAGGAGCGCGCCGGAACCATGGAGCGCGCGCTGTCGACCGGTGTCGACAACGTCCGCAGCGTGCTCGAAAAGAGCGCCGTCTTCGTTGCAGGAGCGCTGCGTGAAAAGGTGATGGAAGTCACCAGCGCGCTGCATGAACAGGCAGGCGCGGCGTTCAGCGACGCCGACCGCAAGATCGCCGAGCGTGCCGAGCAGACTTCGGCTGCCTTGCTCGCCAGAGCGGAGGATATCGCCCGCACCTTCGAGGAGGCGGACCGCCGCCTCGCCGAACGTGCCGAGGACAGGTCAAGCGCGCTCATTGCCCGCGCCGAGGATACATCGAGCGCAATCATCGCCCGTGTCGACGATACGTCGAACTCGTTGCTGGCGCGCGCCCAGCAAACAGCCGACCAGCTGGCAGTCCGTGCCAGCGAGATCGCCGGCACATTCGATGCGGCGGACCAGAAGCTGGTTGCCCGCGCAGTCGAAACGGCGCAGTCGCTGGCCGCACGCGCCGGCGACATCCTGCGCAATTTCGAAGGCGCCGACGAACGGCTCGGCGTACGCATCGGCGAATCGGCCGAAGCGCTCGCGGCTCGGGCATCCGACCTTGGCCGCATTTTCGATGCCGCCGATCAGCAGCTGATGTCGCGCATTGCCGAAGGTTCGGAAGCGCTGTCGGCCCGCGCATCCGAGATCGGCCGTATCTTCGACGAGGCGGATCACCGTCTGGTGTCCCGCATCGCCGACAGTTCGTCGACGATCGGAGAGCATACCGAGAACATCGTGGGGGCATTTGCCAGCACCGAGCAGCGGGTTGCCGAACGTGCGAGGCAGACCGGTCAGGAACTTGCCGTCCATGCCCGCGAAATCGAGCAGGCGCTGGCCGGCGCCGACGAGCGCCTGGCGTCCAGCGCCGCGGCTGCGGCGGCTCGCGTCGAGGAGCAGGTTGCCAACGTCGAGAACCGTCTCGCCTACACCACCGAGACGTTGGGCCAGAAGCTCAACGAGCAGGTTTCGACCGCCGAGGCGCAACTCATTTCGCGCGCCAATTCGATCGCGGAAACCTTCACCGCTGTCGGCCAGCATATCGGCCAGAGCACCAACGATGCGGCGAAGACGATCGGCACCAACACCCGCGAGCTCAACACCATGCTTGCGGCGCGTTCGGCGGAAATCTCGAAGATCCTCGACGAAACGGCACGGCCTTTGGTCGAGCGCTTCGCCCAGGGTGGCTCAGAACTGCAAAAGAGCATGGAAGAAGTCACCGAACGCGCCACCGAGAAACTGCGCAGCGAAAACGCCGCCTTGGTCGACGCGCTCGCCAGCCGCACGGCCGAAACATTGTCGGCCGTCGAAGGAGCGCGCTCGACGCTTGCCGACAGTGTCGCTGATCTCATCGGCCGCATGAGCAGCTCCAGCGCGCAGCTCGGTCAGTTGATCGAGCAGGCGGCGGCCAATCTGGGCCAGGTCGACGAGCGCCTGAGCGGCAGCACGCAGAGCTTCGCGGCAACGACCGAAAAAGCCGCACAGACCTTCGCTAGTTCGGCGCGCCTGGTCGATTCGAATACGACACGGCTTACCGAATTGTCGTCTGCCACCTTGCGCGAGGTCGCCTCGATCGCCACCAAGTTCGACGAGCACAGCCGTCTGCTGTCCAGTGCTTCGGACCTGTTGAGCTCGGCCCAGAGCAACCTCGAACACACGCTGGAAAGGCAGTCGTCGCTTGAGGACCTGGCCGTCGGCCTGGTCAAGAAATCGGAAGATCTCGAAAAGGTCATGCGCTCGTTCGAGACCCTGGTCGGCCAGACGTTGCAGAATGCCGAAGGCAAGACGCTGGAATCGGCGGACAAGATCCGTACCGCCATCTCCGACGTCGTCGATTCGGCAACGAAGCGCTTCGCCGACGCGACCGAGGAGATGCGACGCACCGCCGGCTCGATCAAGAGCGAGCTCGACCTCACCCGCGCCGAGCTCAAGAAGGGCGTCATCGAGATGCCTGAAGAGGCAAAGGAATCGACCACGGCCATCCGCCGCGCCGTTTCCGAGCAGATCAACGCGCTGAAGGAACTTTCTGAAATCGTTGCGAAATCGGGTCGCAGCACCGACTCCTCGGAGCCGCGCAATCTGCGTCCAGCACCGCAAGCGCCTGCCGCGCGCGCCGCTGAACCGCAGCGCCGTCCTTCGGCCCCGCAACCGGAACCTCGCGCCCCGCAGGCGCCATCGGGTGACACCGCACTGCGTGGCACGCTCGACCTGGAAAGCCCGGCTGAGACGGCGCCGCGCCAGCGCGACCCCGGCCGTGCGCCGCAGGGCGGCTGGGTGCGCGATCTCTTGACCGGGGCATCTCGCGAAGAGGTCACCAAGCCCGCGGCGCCCTCAGAAGCGCCACGCTCGGCACCTGCCCAGCGCTCGCCGCTTCATGTCGTGGAGTCGCTCAACTCGCTCTCCGTCGACATCGCCCGCGCCATCGATCACGATGCCTCGATCGAGCTGTGGAACCGCTACCGGCGCGGCGAGCGTGACGTGTTCACGCGGCGTCTCTACACACTGAAAGGCCAGCAGACTTTCGACGAGATCCGCCGCAAATACCAGATGGAGGCGGAATTCCGCGCCGCCGTCGACCGTTACTGCGATGATTTCGAAAAGCTGCTCAAGGATGTGTCGCGCAACGACCGCGATAACATGATGGCGCAGACTTACCTGACATCGGACACCGGCAAGGTCTACACGATGCTTGCCCACGCCAGCGGCCGTCTGCATTGATCGGGCGCCAAACAAGAGGCGGGCCTCGGCCCGCCTCTTGTTTCCCCCGGGCAGCAAGCTTGTTACGTGATGTTCACTGCATGTCGTCGGCCGCGCCGCCTCACCGCCTCCGCCTGCCGGGACCTTCTCTCGTATAGCAACACCCGGCAAGGCAGTGACGGGCAGCGCAAACCTGAAGCAATTGCTCTGCTGCGGCAGCGCCATCAATACCGCATTGCCGCCGGCCATCTGCCGCGCTATCTCAGGCGACCGCTGTCTGCCTCAGGCGATCCTGTCTGCTTCAGGCGACCCTATCTGCTTCAGGTCGACGTTTGCCGGAGTCTCCCATGCCTGAAATCGTTACCGCCGCCATGCTCGTCATCGGCGACGAGATTCTGTCCGGCCGCACCAAGGACAAGAATATCGGCCACCTCGCCGACATCATGACGGCGATCGGCATCGACCTGAAGGAGGTGCGCATCGTTCCCGACGAGGAAGGCGAGATCGTCGCCGCGGTGAATGCCGTGCGTGCCCGTTACACCTATGTCTTCACGACCGGCGGAATCGGTCCGACGCATGACGACATTACCGCGGATTCGATCGCCAGGGCCTTCGGCGTGCCCTGCGAATACGATGCCAAGGCCTATGCCATGCTGGAAGCGAGCTACGCCGCGCGCGGTATCGAATACACCGAGGCGCGCAAGCGCATGGCACGAATGCCGCGCGGCGCCGACCATATCGACAATCCTGTGTCCATCGCGCCGGGTTTTCGCATCGGCAACGTCCATGTGATGGCCGGCGTCCCATCGATTTTCCAGGCGATGCTCGACAATGTGGTGCCGACGCTGAAGGCCGGCACCATAATGTTGTCGGCCACGGTGCACTGTCCCTTTGGCGAAGGCCTTGTCGGCGGACCGCTGGGCGACATCCAGAAGGCGCATCCAGATACGATCATCGGGTCCTACCCGAAATATGGCGACGGCAAATTCTGGACTGAGCTGGTCATCCGTGCCCGCAGCCAGGAAGCGCTGGAGGCCGCCCGCGCCGACGTCGAGGCAATGGTCGCAGGCCTCGCCAGCGCGGCCAGTTGAGCTAAAGTGCGTCGTCTGAAGGAATCCATGCGACGCGCTTTAGGTTCTTGTTTCATGCATGTCGCTGTCCCAAACCGCTGCGGACTTTGCGACACGCATCAGGCCGGAACCAAGCATGGTACTGTGACGTTTCTCGCGGGCGAGTTTCGATCGCCGTAAAATGAGGGATTTACCATGCGATTCAAGACCATCGTCGCCATACTGCAGAACGAACAGGACGCGGAGCGCGTGCTAGAATGTGCCATTCCGCTCGCCGACAAGTTCGAGAGCCATCTCATCGGCATTCATGCCGAAGCGCTTCCTGTCCCCTACACCTCGGCCACCGGCTTTCCCGACACTGAGTTCCTGCAGGTTTCAGCCGACATGAACAAGGAGCGTGCCGAAAAATTGCGCGCGCTTTTCCTCAGGCATATCGAGGATTCCGGCCTGTCCTTCGAATGGCGCAGCCTTGAGAGCTTTTCCGGAGACAGCGCGCTGACCGGTATCCCGACCGTCCGCACCGCGGACCTGATCATCGCCGCGCAGCGCGAGTCGGGCGGCGATCCGAGCGCCGACGTCGACACGCTGGTCTACGACGCCGGCCGGCCGGTGCTGGTCGTGCCGCATTCGGGCCCGCTCGTCACCAGTTTCAAGCATGTGCTGCTCGCCTGGAACGGCAGCAAGGAAGCCGCGCGCGCCGCCTTCGACGCCCTTCCCTTCATTATCGAGGCCGAGAAGACGGATGTTGTCGTCATCGACCCACCGGATACGCTCGACGCGGCGCCGGAGGCGGCCGGCGCCGAAATCGCCGCTGCCCTGTCCAGGCATGGCGCCACGGTCAGCGTCTCGGTCCTGCAATCGGGCGGCCTCTCGGTCGACGACGTGATCCAGACCAGGGTTGCCGAAACCGGCGCCGACCTGCTCGTGCTCGGCGCCTACAGCCATTCCTGGCTGCGCCAGCTTCTGTTCGGCGGCGTCACGCGCACGGTGCTGCGCACGGTACCGGTGGCAGCCTTCCTGTCGCGGTAGGCCCACAAGGATAAGTCCACGCTGGGCGCGTCCACAGGGATCGTTCGCCGCCGCCACTTGCCAACACCTAGGCTTTCCAGTTAATTCCGCGCGCATTCCCTCAAGTGTCTGCGCGCGATTTTTTGCGCGCTGCGGAGTGCGCAGAAAAATGTCCCTTCCCGAAAAGGCCTTTCCCGTCTCCTGGGATCAGTTCCACCGCGACGCGCGTGCGCTCGCCTGGCGGCTTGCCGGCGCCAACAAAGGCCAATGGAAGGCGATCGTCTGCATCACGCGCGGCGGGCTGGTTCCGGCTGCCATCATCTCGCGTGAACTCGGGATCCGGATCATCGAGACGGTCTGCGTCGCCTCCTACCACGACTACACCAGCCAGGGGCAGTTGCAGGTGCTGAAGGAGGTCACGCCTGCACTGCTCGCCGATGACGGCGCCGGCGTGCTGATCATCGACGATCTCACCGACACCGGCAAAACCGCGGGCATCGTGCGGGCCATGATGCCCAAGGCGCATTTCGCCACCGTCTACGCCAAGCCGAAAGGCAGGCCGCTAGTCGATACCTTCGTCACCGAAGTCAGCCAGGACACCTGGATCTATTTTCCGTGGGATATGGGCTTCACCTACCAGAAGCCGATCGCCGACGACCACGTCGGCTGATTCGCGGCAAGTGCTTGTTCTCCTGGGATAGCCGGGCGGCCACTTCCTGCTGGCGACCACTTCTTGAAAGAACGCCGCGGCGCACGATATTTCCTGAATCGACGCGCCTTGTCGTGGTTAACCACCCCGTATGAGGTTTTTTACTTTTATTGCTTATGATTAGCCGTAAGATTCACGAGACGGCAGATGATTCTGGAGGCTGGGGCAAGCTTCTCCGATGTTGACGACGCCAGCAACGCACAACCATTTGGCCGAAAGGGTCCAGCGGCTCTTCGGTGCGGCGCCGTGCCGCCTGCAGGTTGCAGCATTGCCCTGGCGCGATACCGGACATGGCATCGAGATCATGCTGATCACCAGCCGCGATACCGGCCGCTGGGTGCTTCCCAAAGGCTGGCCTGAGGCCAAGGAACTGCTTTGCGAGGCGGCGGCGCGCGAGGCCGGCGAGGAAGCCGGACTGCGCGGCACGATCTCCCACCACGAAGCCGGTCGCTATTTCTATGCCAAGGCATTGTCTTCCGGCGAGGAAGTGCCTTGCGAAGTCCTGGTGTTTCCGCTGCAGGTCGACAAGATCGCCGACCGGTGGAAGGAAAAGCGGTCGCGCACCCGCAAATGGGTCAGCCCCGCCGAGGCGGTGCGCATGGTCAACGAACCGGACCTTTGCCAGATCATTGCCTATTTCTGTGCCGACCCGCGCCAATTCTCCTGAGTTGGACTAGGCCCCAACAGCCAAAGCCGCGTCGCCTGCGCGCGAGCAAAATCGAAATCTTGCACGCCACTTTCTATCCCCGTTATCCACATGTGTGACACACAAGATGTTGGGGTCACAAAAGCTACGCAAACGAATCCTTGACGGCGCAAAACGAGTCGCCTTTTATAGGCCATGCGCTCCTGTTGAGAGCGCGACCGGAAAGTTCTGAGCCCGGTCTTTTTCCCGGATTTTGTGCGTTTTGCCCGCATTTCCGCCTGGTTACGAGGCCGGCGGAAGCGTTGGGATTGGTGGGCTTGGGGAGACGAAAAGGGAAAATTGTCGGACTGGAATAAATTGTCTGTTAATACTATATTTAGTGTTTGCAGGTAAGTTCGACGCTAGATAGTGTGAAGTTCCCTCGATTGAGGGAGTCGCAAAAAAGTTTCAGTCTTGAGGGACCCGCAGGGTTCGTCAGCGCGTTGGACGGCACCTTCGCAAGGAGGTCGACCAGCAGGGCGGGCGGAGGCTGTGAAAAGGAGCCGGCCGTTTTTGAACGCCGGCAGACGGCGGACATGCGCGTTTCGCATTGGGGGCAGAAATCCCCGGGGAAAAGCGCTATATATAGACAAAAGGAAAAGGGCCAATGCGCATCGAGCGTCGTTTCACCAAGCAGGGTCAATCGGCTTACGCGGAGATCGAATTCCGCAAGGCGCTTTCGGAGATCAAGAATCCGGATGGCTCGGTGGTGTTCCGCTTGGACAATATCGACGTGCCGGCGCAGTTCAGCCAGGTTGCCGCCGACATCCTGGCGCAGAAATATTTCCGCAAGGCCGGCGTGCCGGCACGCCTGAAGAAGGTCGAGGAGAATGACGTCCCCTCCTTCCTCTGGCGCTCCGTTGCCGACGAGGCCGAACTGGCAAAATTGCCCGAGGCCGAGCGCTACGGCTCCGAGATCGATGCCCGCCAGGTCTTCGATCGCCTCGCCGGCACCTGGACCTATTGGGGCTGGAAGGGCGGCTATTTCAAATCGGAAGAAGATGCCCGCGCCTTCCGTGACGAGCTTGCCTATATGCTGGCCACCCAGCGCGTCGCGCCAAACTCGCCGCAATGGTTCAACACCGGCCTGCATTGGGCCTATGGCATTGACGGCCCGAGCCAGGGCCATTTCTATGTCGACCCGTTCACCGGCAAGCTGACCAAGTCGAAGTCGTCCTACGAGCACCCGCAGCCGCATGCCTGCTTCATCCAAGGCGTGCAGGACGATCTCGTCAATGAAGGCGGCATCATGGACCTGTGGGTGCGCGAGGCGCGCCTGTTCAAATACGGCTCCGGCACCGGCTCCAACTTCTCGTTCCTGCGCGGCGAAGGCGAAAAGCTGTCCGGCGGCGGCCGCTCGTCCGGCCTGATGAGCTTCCTCAAGATCGGCGATCGCGCCGCGGGCGCCATCAAGTCGGGCGGCACGACGCGCCGCGCCGCAAAGATGGTCATCGTCGATGCCGACCATCCCGATATCGAGGAGTTCATCGACTGGAAGGTCAATGAGGAGCAGAAGGTCGCCTCGCTGGTCACCGGCTCCAAGATCGTGAAGAAGCACCTCGAAGCGATCATGAAGGCCTGCATCAACTGCGAAGGCCAGGACGACGATTGCTTCGATCCGGCGATCAACACCGCGCTGAAGCGCGAGATCAAGCTGGCCAAGAAGGACGGGGTTCCGGAGAACTACATCTACCGCGTCATCCAGTTCGCCAAGCAGGGCTACACCTCGATGTCGTTCAAGACCTACGACACCGACTGGGATTCGGATGCCTACCTCACCGTTTCGGGCCAGAACTCCAACAATTCGGTCTCGCTGAAAGACGATTTCCTGCGCGCCGTCGAAGAGGATGCCGACTGGCACCTCACCGCCCGCAAGGACGGCAAGGTGCTGAAGACGCTGAAGGCGCGCGACCTGTGGGAAAAGATCGGCTATGCCGCCTGGGCGTCGGCCGATCCGGGCCTGCACTTCAACACGACGATGAACGACTGGCACACCTGCGCCTCGGCCGGTGCGATCCGGGCGTCCAATCCGTGCTCGGAATACATGTTCCTCGACGACACCGCCTGCAACCTGGCCTCGATCAATCTGCTGCCCTATCGCAACGCCGACGGCACCATCGATATATCAGCCTACGAGCATACGGTTCGGCTGTGGACCATGGTGCTCGAAATTTCCGTCATGATGGCGCAGTTCCCGTCGAAGGAAATCGCCAAGCTCTCCTACGAATACCGCACGCTCGGCCTCGGCTACGCCAATATTGGCGGCCTGCTGATGACCTCGGGCATTCCCTATGATTCCGACGAGGGCCGCGCCATCTGCGCAGCACTCACTGCAATCATGACCGGCACGGCCTATGCCACCTCGGCCGAAATGGCCGCCGAACTCGGCGCCTTCCCCGACTACGACCGCAACGCGCAGAACATGCTGCGCGTCATGCGCAACCATCGCCGTGCTGCTTACGGCGACAAGGACGGCTACGAAAAGCTCGCCGTCAATCCGGTGCCGCTGGTCGCCTCCGACCTGAAGCAGCCGGAGCTTGCCGCCCATGCCAAGGCTGCCTGGGACCGCGCCATCGAGCTCGGCGAGGAGCATGGCTACCGCAATGCGCAGGCAACCGTGATCGCGCCAACCGGCACGATCGGCCTGGTCATGGATTGCGACACCACCGGCATCGAGCCCGACTTCGCGCTGGTCAAGTTCAAGAAGCTGGCCGGCGGCGGCTATTTCAAGATCATCAACCGCGCCGTCCCGGAAGCGCTGCGCACGCTCGGCTATTCGGAAAGCCAGATCGCCGAGATCGAAGCCTATGCAGTCGGCCACGGCAATCTGAACCAGGCGCCTGCCGTCAACCCCGGTTCGCTCAAGGCAAAGGGTTTCACCGACGACAAAATCGCGGCACTCAATGCAGCATTGAAGTCGGCCTTCGACATCAAGTTCGTCTTCAACCAGTGGACGCTGGGCGCGGATTGGGTGAAGGAGAATTTTGGCTTCACCGACGAGCAGCTCAACGATTTCTCGTTCGAGATGCTGCCGGCGCTCGGCTTCTCGAAGAAGGACATCGAAGCCGCCAACATCCATGTCTGCGGTGCGATGACGCTGGAAGGCGCGCCGTTCCTGAAGGCAGAACACTTGCCCGTGTTCGACTGTGCCAGCCCGTGCGGCAAGATCGGCAAGCGTTCGCTGTCGATCAACAGCCACATCCAGATGATGGCGGCGGCCCAGCCCTTCATCTCAGGCGCCATTTCCAAGACCATCAACATGCCGAACGACGCGACGGTGGAAGACGCCAAGGGCGCCTACATGCTGTCGTGGAAGCTGGCGCTGAAGGCTAACGCGCTCTATCGCGACGGCTCGAAGCTCTCCCAGCCGCTCAACGCCTCACTGCTTGCCGACGTCGAAGACGACGAGGACGATGCCGTCGAGCAGCTGATCGCCGCACCGGCGGCGGCACGCGCGGCACAGATCACCGAACGGATCGTCGAGCGCATCGTCGAGCGGGTGTCGCGCGAGCAGGAAAAGCTGCCCGGCCGCCGCAAAGGCTACACGCAGAAGGCCAAGATCGGCGGCAACACCATCTTCCTGCGCACCGGCGAATATGACGATGGCCGTCTCGGCGAGATCTTCATCGACATGAACAAGGAGGGCGCGACCTTGCGCGGCCTTCTCAACAATTTCGCCATCGCCATCTCGCTCGGCCTGCAATATGGCGTGCCGCTCGACGAATATGTGCACGCCTTCACCTTCACCAAGTTCGAGCCGGCCGGCATGGTGCAGGGCAACGACGCCATCAAGAGCGCGACGTCGATCCTCGACTACGTGTTCCGCGAGCTCGCCATCTCCTATCTCGGCCGCAACGACCTCGCCCATGTCGACCAGTCGGACTTTTCCAACACGGCACTTGGCCGCGGAATCAGCGAAGGCAAGACCGACGCCGTTTCCAAGGGCCTGACCCGCGGCGCCTCGCCGGTGAAACTGGTGTCGAGGGTGAGCGGCAACGATCCGAAGGGCTTTGCCGGTTCGGGCTCGCCCAGTGCCCGCTCCGCGCCGACGGCATTCTCCGGCTCCAACGTGCTGGCGCTGAAGCCGGCCAGCGACGAAGCCACCGCCTACAAGCGCGATTACGAGGAGCGGGCAAAAGAGCTGATCGAGGACATCGCCTTCGAGGAGGCGGCTTCAGATGCCACGGCGGCGCTGTTCACCGATGCCGCAGCCCTCGAGGCGGCCGAGGCGAAGAAGCTGGCCGCCGACCGCCGCGCCAAATCGCTCCTCCAGGGCTACACCGGTAATTCCTGCTCCGAATGCCAAAACTTCACCATGGTCCGGAACGGGACATGTGAGAAGTGCGATACTTGTGGGGCTACGAGCGGGTGCAGCTGAGGAATCTGCATACCTAAAAACGTAACATGGTCGGCCCGGTCGCAAGATCGGGCCGAAATAGCAAAAGGAACAAAAAGGGTACGAGCGCATAAGGATGTCTTTATGTAGCATCCTCTGAAAACACCAAGGCCGGCCCTTTTGGCCGGCCTTGGATACCGCGGAATAAGCCGAGGCCCACGCGGGGCGACGAGATCAGAATCCCATCTCCTGTAGCAAGGTTATTATATGGAGATTCTGATCTAGGAGTCGAGAAGGCATCGGTAGCAGTGTGACTTTTAACGGCTCCAGAAAGGCCTTCTCATTATGAAAACCGAACCGCAAATCAGCGCCAATAAATTGATTGAGTATTGCTTCGCTCGATCCACCCGACGAACTGCGATCATTGAAGATATCATCAGACCCAAGAACTTCCTCCTCGACACGCGCTACAATGAGATTGAGCGCGCAATGATGCATTTCATTGAAACTCACGGTCAGGATGACAGCCGACTGTCTCAGCTCGACAGGGCCTTGCTGTCGCGCCAACCTGCTACCTCGCACGATGAACAAAGGCTTCTTACAGCTCATGATGCAATTGAACTTTGCCGCACTATGAGCTTGGCCAAGCTACCTACTGCTGCAAAATTAAACGGCATTTCAGATAGCCAACCAAAGTTCTTTCTCGGCGGTGTCTCTGTTAGCGTCCGACCGACAAACTCGGCCAAGGTACCACAGACAGGAAAGAAGGAATTTGGCTTCGGCTTGATTAAACCTTATCTCTGCAAGACTCTACCATTGTCGACAGAAACTTCGGCGCTGCATGGGGCACTTCTCCATTGGTATGCGGAGGAATGTTTCCAAGATGCCGGAGAACCACGCGCAGAATTCTGTTTTGTGATTGATGTGTTTGCGCAGAAGATTTTCACTGCACCTGGTAGTTTCAGCCAACGCAGAAAGCTGCTGGCAGCTTCGTGCCAAGAGATTGCAGACAGATGGCAGTCAATTCGGGCGAGGCTAATTGCTGACGAAGTGGCTAGTCGGAAACGGCTTAAATAATCATCCGGCAACGCTCCACCTTCTCCCGTCGTTGTGGGAGAATGCAAGACCGCGCCGCCACGGAGGACCTGCTGGCAACTACGTTTCGCGGAAACCGCCGCGTTTGTCGCCAATGAGAACAGCCGCAGCGAAGACGCTGCGGCTGTTGGTCAAGGGGGCGCTCAGTTCACGGCGCTGATATTGCCCAAGCGTAAAAACAGCGTTTCGCCGGATGAATCATCGACGCCGTCATTGTCGGTGGCGACGAAAATATCGCCGTTCTTGTCGATGGTGAAACCTTCGACCTTGTCGACGACATAGCCGTTGGTGGCTGATTGCAGGTCGCCGATGATGTCGCGCACCAGCGTCTTTTCGACCAATGGCAGTTCGCCACCGAGCTTGGCCGGTTTGAAGGCGTCGAGCGTCACCGAATAGACGCGCTTCACCTTGGCAAGGTCGCCGATCTGGTTGTCGCGTTCGAGTATGTAGAGCTTGCCTTCATGCCCAGTGATCTCCGACAGGCCCATCCACCCGGCTTCGGTCGCTTCGAGCGGGTAGCGCACCGCCGACCATTCCTTGGCCTTCGGCTTGTAGGCCAAAAGCTTGACCTGGCCCTTCGGATCGTCGGCCCATTCGCGCTGCACTGCCATCACCAGCGTCAGGTCGTCGCCCTCGCCAATGGTGGTGATGCCTTCGAGGCCGAAGCGGGTCTGGTGGGCGAGCAATTCCATCGGGAAGCCGATTTCCTGCTTGATCTCGCCCTTGTCGTCGACGCGCAGGATGGCGTGCGGGACGAGCTTTGCCGGATCGCCTTCGTTGGCCAGCCAGAAGCCGCCTTCACCGTCGGCGACAAGACCTTCGATGTCGAGCTTCTGTGCAGGATGGCCGCCACGCGTGACGATGGTCTTGCCGGTGATCAGCGCCGGCGTCTGCGTGGCATCGATCTCGAAGATCGAGAGCGCGTTGGCGTAGAACGAGTCCGACGTCGCGAAGAGCTTGCCGGCAGCGTCGCCGGCCGCGAGCGCCGAAAGCGCACCCCAGCCGAGTGGCGTGCCGTCTGCCGTAAGCTTTGCCGTGATCATCGGGTAAGTGGCGGGACCCTCGGAGCGCTCGTAGATCATCACATGCGAGCGGGCGAGCCCGTCCTCGACCAGGTCGGCCTCGTTGGCGGTGACCAGGAGATTGCGCGACGGGATCGCGACCAGGCCTTCCGGGCCGATGCCGGACGGCAGGATCTGGACAAACTGAGGCTCAGCACCGGTGTCCTTGTAGACGCCGACAACGGAGCCGCGCTCCGAAGCGACGAAAATCAGCCTGTCTTCGCCGAAGGCGCCAGTATCGAGACCTTCCGGCTCGACGCCCTTTTTGTTGCGGTCGTCGGGGTAATGGCCGGCATTGGCGACCTCGTACTCAAAGGACGGGCCAGATTCGTAGAGAACCTCGCCCTTCTTGCTGAAGATTGTGAAGCCGCGCGAGCCGCCCTTGTAGTCGCCCTCGTTGGCGACGACGAGACGGTCATTGTCGAGCCATTTCACGGCGTCGGGTTCGCGCGCGACGTTTTCCATTTTGCCGTCGAAGGAAAGGGCGCCGTTCTTCTTGGTGTCGATCTTGTCCAGCGTGACCGAGCCTGCGGAGAAGTGGCTGACGATCGCGCCGGTTTCGGCATTGACGATGGCGATGTGATTGTTTTCCTGCAGCGTAACCGCAATCTCGCCGGCCTCGTTGAAGGTGACGAATTCCGGCTCTGAATCTTCCGCCGCGACTTCGGCAATGCCCGCCAGGTTCACGGTCTTCATCGTCGCGCAGTCAGGCTGGCCTTCGGCAAGCGCGAAGATCTTGAGGTCGCCCGCCGGCATCTGCGGCATTTCTCCGTCGTTCAGCTCCTCCTCGCGCTCGTTCTCGATGGCGACGGCCAGGAACTTGCCGTCCTTGCTCAGCGCCAGCGAGTCCGGCTGGCCGCCGAGGTCGCAGGTGCTTTCGATCGCCTTGGAGGCAAGGTCGATGACGGTGAGGTTGCCCGAAGGCTTGGCCTTGCTCTCCGATGTGTTGACGCCGGCCAGCACCTTGCCGCCGAGGACAACGACCGAGGTCGGTTCACCGTCGATCTTGACGATGCCGCCCGCCTTGGGCGCCTTGGGATCGGCGAGATCGATGAAGCCGACCGCGCCGAGCGGGCTGTCGGAATAGACCAGCGTCATGCCGTCTTCGCTGGCCGTGATGATCTCGGACGAAGTCGGCGTGGTCTTCTCGACGTCCGCCGGGAGGTTTCTGGCGACCGCGAAGCTCGCGACCCGGTTGAACATCATGTCGGCATAGGCCGGCAGGGAAACGGAGGCAGCAAGCGCTGCCGTCAGGACGAAAAGCGCGGAATGGCGGGGCACGGGTGGCGTCTCCTGTTCGAATGGAAGCCACCTGCTTTGGAGGAGCGACATTTCAATGCGATGACAGATCCATGACAGTTCCGCGACAGGCGGTCAGGGTCGTCAATATTCACGTCATGCTGGCCTGCAAATGCGGCTTTGTGCGGTGCGATCAGTACCGCCGCAGGCGCGAGCAGCAGGATGCTCCAGCCGGCCCCCTACTCCGCCTCGGCCACCATCTGCCGCCCGCCAACCCAGTTCCGCCAGGCTCTTTCGTCGCCGTGGAAGACGTTGAGGTCGATGCGGCCTTTCACGCCGTGCGACAGCCCGGAGCCGGAATACTGCCAGAACACCCATTTGCGGCCGGGATAGACCTTCGACGGGTGCTGTGCCACCGCGCGCAGCCAGAACGGATAGTCTGGGAAAGCGCCTTTGAGATTGTCGCGGTAGAAATCGGGCGCGGTGTAGATGATGGGCCGCTGGCCGTAGTGGCGTTCCAGCTTGTCCATGAACACCTGCATCTTCTCCAGCACCTTTTGCCGCGACGGGCGCCGCTTGCATCTCGATTCGCCGTTCCACTCGACATCGATCACCGGCGGCAGAGCGCCCTCGACCCTCGGCACGTTGCGGATGAACCAGTCGGCCTGCGAGCCTGCGGTGCGGCACCAATAGAAGAAATGATAGGCGCCGCGCTTCAGTCCGGCGGCATCGGCATTGCGCCAGTTCTTCCTGAACATCGGGTCGAGGTGATCGCCGCCGTCGGTCGCCTTGATATAGGCGAAATTCGCGCCCTGCGCCCGCAGCTTCGCCCAGTCCACGTTGCCCTGCCAGCGCGAGACGTCGACGCCGTGAACGGCCAGGTGCCTCGGCGAGGCCTTGCCGAAATTAATCGGCTTGGCGTCACGAAAACGATAGCGCTGGACCGGCTCGGCGAGGATCGGTGCTGCCCGCGCCAGTCGCTTCGGCGCCACCAGGGCAATCGGCTCGGCGGGTGGTTCGATGCTTCCCACAGGCTCTGGAGGGGCCATCGCCACGGCTTGGTCCATCGCCTCTTCCTCAGCGAAGGCGGGTGCGGCATCGGCCGCATCGACCGAGGCCACCGGCGCGGGCGGCCGCACAACCGAGCTGGTCGTCTCACTGGACGGCACTTGCAGCGCATCGACGCCGGACGTCGACGTGCAGCCGGCAAGGCACAGCGCTGCGATCGAGAAGATGACGACGCCTGATAACCGCATCTGGACCTGTACGCAAAACACAACAGACCGATGGCAAGACAACGCCGCCGGACAAACCAGTCCAGATTACTAACGAGAAATTACCAACAAAGTTTGAATCAAATTGTTAGCGCCTCTTCATCGAAGCGCCGGCGGAACAGCGCGAAGGACCGCTGACCTTGTCAGGCACCGCTGCCTAGCTGCACAGCCATAGTTTTTGGCAGGTCTTGGCTACCATGTGGGCTGGCGGTACAAAGCGACCGGGGTTGACCGGCGCATCATCCTCCGCCCGGCGAACCTTTTCTTCAAGCAGCGTGCGAAGCTCGGCCGGCTGCACGCGGTCACGCTCCATCACGAGCTTGACCATCGGATCGCTCAAAAGCTCATCCAGGGTGTTGATTCTGTCGTTCATCCGTCGCCTCCTCGACCGCCGACCCGCAAGCAATAGATAGGTGGCAATGATGGCTCGCCAATGACGCTTTGCCGGCTATCTCGTGTCCCGGATGAAAAAATTTGGGCACGCGCCTTGCCTCTCCCCTTGTGGGAAAAGGTTAGGCGGGCGGCGGCGCACCTTCATATTGCGGCAGTCCGTCGTCGAGCTGTATCCAGGGCTGCTTCGAAGCGGTCCACATATGCATCTGTGGCTTGAATACCGAAGGATCGTCGAGCGAGCCGGAGGTGACGCCGATGATGCCGGCGGAGTCGCGCCGGGAAAACAGCGTCGTGCCGCAGGCCCGGCAGAAGCCGCGCTTGAGATCGGGCGAGGAATTCACCAACGCCACCGGCCCTTCTGTCGTCACGTCGTCGATGCGGAACAGCACGCGGGCGTTGAAGGCCGCGCCCAGCGCCTTCTGGCAAAGCCGGCAATGGCAGACGCGCTCGTTGATTGGCGCGGCATCAGTGCGGTAGCGCACCGCGCCGCACAGGCAGCCACCCTGATACCTAGCCATATTTGCGTCCCTCTTTCTGAAGATGGGCGCCAAGGTAGCTACCGGCACAGGAGCGTCAATTGAAATGCTTTGATGGCGCCATCTGTTGACGTGATGCGGCCGGCGGAACTTGCGGTGCGGTGAGGCACGACGCGTAACAAGCGTTGCCGGCCATCTTGCGGAAGACGGCCTGCAGGCGATTGTCAGGCGTCAGTTCGTTTCGCTGACGATCTCGTCCCAGGTCTTCACCTTGGTCTCGCCATTGAGGAAGGGCAGCGCGGCGGCTGTCAATTCCGGCGCAAAGAACACATCGTAATGGGTGCGGTTCGGCAGGATGGCCAGCCGATTCTGCGACAGGTTCTCGCGCATCCAGCCGGCGTCCTTCAATCCGCCGCCAAGCATCTGATAGAATTTGATCTCGTGCTCGGGCCGGTACATGTCGCCGTCGCCGAAGGCCAGCATGACAGGCATCTTCAGCTTCGGCACGTCGGCGGAATAATCGTAGTCCTTGCGCATATAGGCGCCGAGCTGATCGAGCAGATTCGGAAAATCCTGCGGGCGCGGTGCTACCGCCACGTAGGATTTGTACATCGGCGTGTCCTTCATCATGTCGGCCATCGCCGCGCCGACCTGTGCCTGCTGGCCACGCATCTCGGCATAGAAGCCGTCCGCGGCATAGCCGGTCGAGACCAGGACCAGCCTGCGCACGGCCTCGGGATGCTGGACGGCCATGCGGAAGGCGACGCCGCCGCCCAGCGAATAGCCCATGACATCGACTTTATCGTAGCCAAGCGCCTTGACGATCGCCGCCATGTCGTCGCCCATCGCCTCGAGGCTCAATGGCCGGTCGCCGAGCGCGGTGCGGCCGTGCCCCTGCAGGTCGACGCCGATGACGGTGCGGTTTTCGGCAAATTTCGGCAAGATCGGTGCAAACATGTCGGTCGTGCCGAGACCACCATGCAGCAGAAGCAGCGGCTCGCCCTGGCCGTAAACGGCGTAATAGTAGTTCAGGCCGTTGATCGGCAGCAGGCCGGATTTTGCCGGTTTCGGCAGGACTGTCGTTTGGGTCGTCATGGTGGGCTTTGCCTCCTCGGCTTTGGTGGCGCCCGGCGCGGCGAACAGCGCCGCAGCCGAGGCGAAAATGGCGAAAAACATCGATCTGGACATATCGGTCTCCTTTCATCCCGCTGATATCAAAGCCGCTTGGCCAGCTCCTCGAGCTGGTCGGCGCACTGGCCCCAGCCCTCGTGAAAGCCCATCTTCTCATGCTGTTCGCGGTCAGCGACGGACCAATGTGCAACCCGGGCGATGTAACGGGTCTTGCCCTCGCCCTCATCCTCGAAGGTCAGCACGACCGTCATGAACGGCTTTTCCGACGGCTCCCACGCCTTCGTATAGGCGTCGGTGAGAACGATCTTCCTGCCCGGCACGACTTCGAGGAAGATGCCGGGGTTCGGAAATTCATTGCCGTCGGGTCCCGCCATGACGACGAGGCTGGAGCCGCCGGTACGCACGTCCATTTCGGCGCGCGGCGTCGTCCACGGCTTTGGCGCGAACCATTGCGTCACGAGCTTCGGCTCGGTCCAGCAACGATAGACGCTCTCGCGCGGCGCATCGATGATGCGGGCGAGAACCAGTTCACGGTCGGAGCTGGGGGCGATGTCGAGCTTGGTGGTCATGATGGTCTCCTCACTTGCTTGCAAAAAAGTTGGCTTGAATTCTGGTTTCCGTCTCAAGGACGAGCGGGCAACGCGCAGCCCGACACGGTCCCGCGAAAAACTTCGCCAGGCCGATTCCGGCGGACCGCTGAATGAGAGTTTAGTGGCGCTTGGCTTGCACCAGATAGGCGTCGATATCGGTCTCGCCGAGCCATTTCGCCGCTTCCAGTCGGTGCAGGCCTTCGACCAGGATATGGCGCTTGCCGTCATGGCGCACCTGGATCGGCGTCTTCATGCCGTTTTCCAGAATGTCCTCGGCAAGATGCCGGACGGTCTCGGGATGCAGCGTCTTCTTGCGCGCGGTCGGCACATAGATGTCGTCCACCCTGACCTTTTGCACTCTCAGCATGTCGGCTCCCGTGGCGGAAAAGGCCTGTGATAGTCGGTTTGGCGAAAAGGGCCAAGAGCGCCTTCAACCATTGTAGATGCGATCTTCAAGCGGCGTCGCGGCGATCGAGGCCTGTAGCCCCGAGAGCAGCGCTTTCTCGGCGCGGTTCAATGTGTTGTCAGGATTCACCAGCAGGAAGATGTCAATGGCAGGCGGCGCTTGATAGGGCGGCAGCCGCCACAGCAATCCATCGGCCACGTCTCGCCGCGCAACGTGCAGCGGCAGCGGCCCGATGCCGAGCCCGGCAACGATCATGCGCCGCACCTCCTCCAGGCTCGAAGATACGCCGACAACTTCGGCGTCGAGCTTGGCCTCACTGCGCAGCAGCGCAACCGGCCGCAATGCATCCGAAATATGGTCCGTCTGGAACGATACGGAAGGCTCGCCCCTGAGATCGGCCAGTGTCAGGCCTGCTCGCCCATAGAGCCTGTGGTGCGGCCCGCAGAAGAAGCCGAAGAACTCGCGATAGACCATAGTGTATTCGAGCGCCGGATCGCGCTGGCTGACGAGGCAGACACCGAAAGAGGCGCGGCGCTCTCGCACCTGCTTGGTCACTTCGGTGCTCGCCGCGACTGTGATGGTGAGGCTGGCGCGCGGATAGCTGCTGTGGAATTGCGATAGCGCTTGGTCGAACAGCGGCGAAACGACATGGCTTGCCATCGCGATGTTGACGTGGCCGGTGACATCATCGCTGACGCCCCGCATCAGCAGCGGCAATTGCGATATGGTGCCAAACACCTCGATGCTCTGCTCGTAGAGCAGGCGTCCAACCTCGGTGAGCTCGAAACGCGTGGCATCGCGCTCGATCAGCCGTCGACCAACGCGATCCTCCAGCCGGCGCAAGGCATTGCTGACGCTCGGCTGTTTCAGGTTGAGCCGTTCGGCCGCACGGGTGATGCTCTTCACTTCCGCGATGACCACGAAAGTTCGCAGAAGGTTCCAGTCCAGATCCCAGACCAGCCTTTCGGAGTGCGGTGAAGCCATTCCTGATATCTATGCTCTCTATTCCCATTATCTATTTGCGCAATGCTGCCGCAAAGGCAATCATGAAATCCGGAAGGCACCGCGTGCGTCCCAAGAACAAGACTTTGCGCTCCATCCAGAGGACGAGAAACCAGATGAACAGACTATTTTCCGGCATAGCGGTCACGGCCTTGCTGCTTGCCTCGGCCTTCACAGCCGCCAAGGCCGACGACCTTGAGAAGATCAAGACGGCGGGCGAGCTGAAGATTTCCATGAGCGGTCAGTATCCGCCGTTCAACTTCGTCAACGACCAGAACGAGGTGGTCGGCTTCGACGCGTCCATCGGCAAGGCGATCGCCGAGCGCATGGCCGTGAAAGGCACCATCATCACGACAGCCTGGGACGGCATCATCGCCGGCCTGCTCGCCAACAAATACGACACCGTCGTCGGCTCCATGACCATCACGCCCGAGCGCGAGAAGGTGGTCGATTTCGTCGGCCCGTACTACCACGCCGGCCGCGCGGTTTTCGTGAACGAGGCTTCCGAGGTGCAGAGCCTGGACGACCTGAAGGGAAAGACCCTTGGCGTCACACTCGGCGAGACGCATGAGAAGTGGGCGCGCGAACAGGGCGGCTGGGACCTCCGCGCCTACAAGGGATTGCCGGAACTGATGCTGGAGCTGAAAGCAGGCCGCGTCGACGCCATTGTCGTCGACAATATTCCGGTCATGGTCGCCATCAAGGAAACGGGCGAGAAGATCCGCAGGCTTGCCACGCCTGACATCGAAGGCGGCAGCGTCGCCATCGGGATCGCCATTCGCAAGGACAATCCTGAGCTGAAAGCCGCCATGCAGAAGGCGCTGGACGACATGATGACGGACGGCACCTACGAGAAGATCTCGATGGAATGGGTCGGCAGCGACATCCGCTGATCCTGGCCAGCCAAGGCTCCTGTCACCTCAAGAGCGGCTGAGGCCGAGCGTCACTCCTGTCTGGAAGTCTCCCGGAATGGATTTCTCCCTGATGCAGCGTGTCTTCCCGTTCTTCGTGGAAGCCGCCCTTGTGACGATCGAGATTACGGCGCTGGCCCTGGTTCTGGGGCTGGCGGTCGCGGCACTGGCTGCGGCCGCCAAGATGTCGAGATCAACTCCGCTGCGGGCTATCGGCACGCTCTATGTCAGCCTGTTTCGCGGCACGCCCTGCCTGATCCAGCTTTTCGTGCTTTATTTCGGCGGTCCGCAGATAGGCATCAATCTCGAGCCATTTGCGGCCGGCGTCATCGGTCTCGGTCTCAACATCGGCGCTTACATGGCGGAATCGATCCGCGGTGCGCTGGTTGCTGTCGACCGGGGCCAGACCGAGGCTGCACGCACAATTGGCTTCAGCCGTTTCCAGACGCTGCACAAGGTCGTGCTGCCGCAGGCCGCGCGGCTGATGATACGACCGCTCGGCGTCAACACGGTGGGGCTCTTGAAGGGGTCGGCTCTGGTCTCCACCATCTCGGTCGTGGAATTGACCTACACGGCGCAGCGCTTCATCGGCTCCACCTACAAGCCGTTCGAGATCTTCGGCGTCGCGGCCCTGCTCTATATGGCCATGGTCTACGCCGTCGTCCTGGTCGTCGATCTGCTCGACAAGCGCTTCGCAATCGTCTGACCGGAGGGCACGATGCAAGGCTTGGATTTCAGCGTCGTTCTGCCTTATGCCGACATCTTGGCGATGGGCGTGTGGTGGACGGTCCTGCTGACGGTATCGGCGGGCGCGCTCAGCTTCATCTGCGGCATCGTGTTTGCGGTCGCCGTGCTCTATGCGCCTGCGATTGTCGCCTATCCCATACGTTTCCTGATGTGGGTGTTCATGGGCACGCCACTCCTGCTCCAACTGTTTCTGATCTATTTCGGCCTGGTGCAGATCGGCATCGACATCCCCGCCCTTGGCGCCGGCATTGTCGGACTTGGCCTGCATTTTGCGGCCTACAATGCCGATGTCGTCCGCGCAGGCATCGTCGCGGTCGATACCGGCCAGACCGAAGGCGCGCGCAGCATCGGTTTCGGCAAATGGCAAACGCTGCGCTATGTCGTGATACCACAAGCCGTCCGCAACACCGCGCCGCCGATTGGCGGCAACATGATCGCGCTGCTGAAGGAATCCTCCATCGTTTCGGTCATCGGCATCGCGGAACTGGTTCATTCGGCTCAACTGGCGATAAGCGAAACGTTCCGGCCGTTTGAATTCTACATCACGGCGGCCGCACTCTATTACATCCTGAACCTCGTGCTCGAAGCGGGTTTGCGCCGGTTCGAACGGCATGTGGAGGTCTCTCGATGAGCACGCAGCGGCCAATGGTGGAGGTTCGCGGCGCCCGGAAATCATTCGGCCCGACGGAGGTCCTCAAGGGCATAGACCTGTCGGTCGATCGCGGGCAGATCGTAGCGGTCATCGGACCGAGCGGCTCGGGCAAGAGCACGCTGCTGCGCTCCATCAACCATCTGGAGACGCTGGACAGCGGTGAAGTCTGGCTCGACGGCGTTCAGGTCAACCAGCCACTGCATGGCCACGCCTTCGAGCGGCATATCAACAAGGTGCGCCAGCAGATGGGCATGGTGTTTCAGCACTTTAACCTGTTCCCGCATCTGACCATCCTCGACAATATCGCCATGGGACCGGTGATCCTGAAAGGCATGACGAAGAGCGAAGCGCACACGCTTGCGCATAGCCTACTGTCCAAGGTCGGGCTAACCGACAAGATCGACGCTTATCCCTCCCGGCTTTCAGGAGGCCAGAAGCAGCGCGTGGCCATTGCGCGCGCGCTCGCCATGCAGCCCAAGGTGATGCTGTTCGACGAAGCGACCTCGGCGCTCGACCCGGAACTTGTCGACGAGGTCAACGCGGTGATGAAACAGCTCGCCGCCGAACACATGACCATGCTGATCGTCACGCACGAGATGCGCTTCGCCGGCGAAGTGGCCGACCGCGTGCTGTTCATGGATGGCGGCGTGGTGGTGGAGGAAGGTCCGCCGTCCGAAATGTTCCGCGCTCCGCAAAAAGAGCGGACCCGCGCGTTTCTGAAAAAGTATCTTTCTGCGTGAGTCAAACCATGAACGGCACGATCGACACATTCCCCGATTTCGGCCTGACGCCCCACCAGCGCCGGCAAGCGGTGCGCGGCCATTATTACGAATGGCCGGGGATGGATGGCGAACGCGGCGAGATCTGGTGCTACAGCGACCGTTTTTCATATCGCCGGGGCGAGACGGTGGTACTGCACGTCAGCTCGACAGCCCCCAGCTTCAGCATGGCGATCGCCCGCGACGGCGGCTCCGAGACGCAGGTATTCGAGAAGGCTGGGATCGCGGCGCGCTGGCAGGAAACACCTGACCAATGTTCGGTCGTGGGCTGCGGCTGGGACGCGTCGTTTGAATTCCGCATCGGCGACGACTGGCCGTCCGGAGCCTATCGCGTCACGCTGACGGCGGACGGCCGCGACGGCAAGCCGATCCGCTACCATCATCTTTTCATCGTCAGTCCCCATCCCGGCAAAAAACGCGGTCGTGTGCTGCAGGTTGCAGCTACAGGCACATGGCTTTCCTACAACACTTGGGGCGGCTCCAACCATTATCAGGGCATCACCGGTCCGAACCGCGACCAGTATGCGCCTGAGGTGTCGACGCAGCGGCCGTGGTGCCGCGGCTTCGTTGTTCTGCCGAAGGAGGCGCCGCGTGTGCCGCTCGAGGTCGCCGTGCTGCCGAAAACCGTGCCGCGCTATCCGCACATGGAATGGGCCTTCGCCACCGGCCATTCGAAAAAATACGCCTCATCCGGCTGGGCAAGTTATGACAGCCACTTCTTTCGTTTTGCCGAGCGTGCCGGCTATGCCGTCGACCTTGCCAGCCAGCATGAATTGCATTTCTCACCCGGAATCCTCGACGGCTATGACTGCGTCGTCTTCGTCGGCCATGACGAATACTGGACCTGGGAGATGCGCGACGCGGTCGACGCGTATGTCGAGCGCGGCGGCCATGCGGCGCGCTTCGCCGGCAATTTCATGTGGCAGACCAGGCTGGAGGACGAGGGCCGCCGGCAGGTCTGCTACAAATATCGTGCCCGCGCCGAGGATCCGGCCTATCGAGGCGGCGACGTGACCCGCGCCACCAATTCATGGGAAGCACCTGAAATCGGTCGGCCGGGTGCCACGACCTTCGGGCTCAATGCGACCAAGGGCCTCTACGCCGGCTGGGGCGGTTGCGCGCCACGCGGCGTGCGCGGCTTTCCGGTCTACCGGCCGGAGCATTGGGCATTCGCCGGCACAGGAATCTATTACGGCGACCTGCTCGGCGCCGACAGCCATGTCTATGGCTATGAGGTCGACGGCCTCGATCACGAAATCCGCGGCGGCCTGCCCTACCCCACATCAGACAGCGGCGCGCCGGATGGGCTGCAAATCCTCGCCGTCGGCATGGCTGCCCAAGTCGAGGAGAGCGCCGACATTGCGTTCGAGGACCAGTTTCTCGGCGATGCCGACGGCCGCTTTTCCGCCGAGACGCTGTTCGGCGAGGCGAGCGACGCCAATCTCGACAAGGTCAAGCGCGCCAACGGCATGATCGTCAATTTCCCACGCGGCAAGGGCGAGGTGTTCCACGCCGGAAGCTGCGAATGGGTCGCCGGCCTGCTAAGGCAGGACCCGATGGTCGAGCGCGTCACCAAAAATGTCCTCGACCGCTATCTTGGAAAGTCCTGACATGCTGAAATCCGAGACCCCTGCTCCGACCCCCGAGGCGCGCCCGCCCTCGCACCTGTTCTATCTGTCCAGCCTGCGCCGGCCGCTGGTCGACCGTGCTGAAGGCATCTACATCTGGACGCAGGATGGCCGCCGCTTCATCGATGGATCGAGCGGACCGATGGTCGCCAATATCGGCCATTCCAACCGCAACGTACTCGATGCGATGAAGCGGCAAATGGACCGCGCCACCTTCGCCTACCGGCTGCATTTCGAGAACGAACCGGCCGAGGAGCTCGCGGGGCTATTGGCCGCCAAACTTCCCGAAGGCATGGACCGCGTCTTTTTCGTCTCGGGCGGTTCGGAAGCGACGGAATCCTGCATCAAGCTCGCCCGGCAGTGGGCCGTGGCGACAGGCCAGCCCAAGCGCTGGAAAGTGATCACGCGCTTTCCCTCCTATCATGGCGGCACGCTTGGTTCGCTGTCCGTCACCGGCGACGATGCGCTGGCCGAAACATTCACACCAATGATGCAGGTCATGCCGACCGTGCCGGCGCCTGCTGCATGGCGCGACCGCGACAACCTCTCGATGGAACAGCGCGGCATCCGCTACGCCGACATGCTGGAGGAGAAAATCCTCGCCGAGGGACCGGAAAGCGTCCTCGCCTTCATCATGGAGCCGATTGGCGGCGCTGCCACAGCGGCGCTGGTGGCGCCGGACAGCTATTACCCGCGCATCCGCGAAATCTGCGACCGCCACGGTATCTTGCTCATCCATGACGAAGTGATGAGCGGTGCCGGCCGCACCGGAAAATTCCTCGGCGGCGATCATTGGAACTGCAAGCCCGACATCGTCGCGCTGTCGAAGGGACTGGGCTCGGGCTATGCGCCGCTCGGCGCGCTGGCGGCGCCGATGCGGCTGGTCGAACCGCTGCTCGCTTCCGGCGGCTTCCAGCACGGCCACACCTATGCCGGCAATCCGCTCGCCTGCGCCGCCGGGCTCGCCGTGCTCGGCGAAATGGACCGCCTCGGCCTGATCGCCAATGCGGCTGACATGGGCGACCTTTTGATGGATGAGCTTAAGTGTCTGGCCAAGCGGTTTCCGTTCATCGCTGACGTACGCGGCAAGGGCCTGCTGCTAGGTGTCGAGATGGTCGCCGATCCCGATACACTGAGGCCGATCGCGCCGGCGAAGAAGGCCACCCAGCGACTGCTCGACCTCGCCTACGAGCGTGGGCTGATCATCTATGGCCGAAAGGTCAAGGGTGGTGTCGACGGCGACAACTTCATGGTGGCGCCGCCGATGATCGTCACCCGAGAGCAGATCGGCGAGATCGTCGCCATCATCGGTGACTCGCTGCAGGTTCTGGCCGGCGAGCTCGATCTGCCGGTCGAAGGCTGAAAAATGGCGCCGCGAAAAGTCATCATCACCTGCGCTGTCACCGGATCAGTGCACACGCCGTCGATGTCGCCGCATCTGCCGGTAACGCCGGACCAGATCGCAGCAGACGCGATCGTCGCTGCCGAAGCCGGTGCCTCGATCCTGCATCTTCACGCCCGCGACCCCAGGGATGGGCGGCCGACGGCCGATCCTGACGTGTTCATGCAGTTCCTGCCGCGTATCAAGCAGGCGACCGATGCGGTGATCAACATCACCACCGGCGGCTCCTCGCTGATGACGCTCGACCAGCGACTGGCAGCCCCGCTCAGGGCCGAGCCCGAAATGTGCTCGCTCAACATGGGCTCGATGAATTTCGCGCTGTTCCCGATGCTCGACCGGCCAAGAGAGTGGCAGCACGAGTGGGAGCCCAAACTGCTGGAAGCGACCCGCGACACGATCTTCAAGAACACTTTTGCCGACATGGAGACCGTGCTCGAAAGACTTGGAAAGGGCTGCGGCACACGCTTCGAATTCGAATGTTACGATGTCGGCCACCTCTATTCGCTGGCGCATTTTCGCGACCGGGGGCTGGTGTCGGGACCTCTGTTCATCCAGTTCGTGTTCGGCATACTGGGCGGTATCGGCGCCGATCCCGACAATCTGGTGCATATGAAGCGCATCGCCGACAAACTGTTCGGTGACAGCTACCAGTTTTCGGTGCTGGCCGCCGGACGCCACCAGATGCCGATGATCTCGATTGCGGCAGCGATGGGCGGCAATGTCCGCGTCGGGCTGGAGGACAGTCTCTACGACGGCCGCCAGCTTGCAAAGTCCAATGCCGACCAGGTGCACCGCATCCGCAGCGTGCTCGATGGGCTATCGCTGGAGGTTGCCACGCCCACTGAGGCGCGCGAGATGCTGGCGCTCAAGGGTGGCGATAGGGTAGCGTTCTGAGATGGTTGCTTTCACTCCCCTCTTGCCGCCTCGCTTGTCGTGACAATTGCCAATCCAGCCTCCAACGACATTCTGATCCGGCCCGGAACCGTCGAGGACGTCGAAACCATCCATGCCGCAATCCTGCGACTTGGCGCCCATATCGGCGTGCCCGAGGAAATCACTTCTACGGCCGACGACCTGCGCACCTACGGCTTTGGCGAAAACCCTGCCTTTTCGACGCTGATCGCGGAAGTTGACGGCGAATTCGCCGGCCTCTGCCTGCATTTCCCGATCTTCTCGACCTGGATGGGGCGGCCCGGCGTCTATGTGCAGGATCTCTATGTCGAAGATCGGTTTCGCGGCCGCAGGATCGGTGAGCGCCTGCTGCGGCATGTCGCGGCGCAATGCCGGAAGGACGGCGGCGTCTACCTCAGACTGTCCGTCGATACCGACAATGAGACCGCCAAGGCCTTTTACGAAAGGCTGGGCATTGCCTGGTCGAGCTACGAGCAGCTGCAGAAAATCGTCGGCGACGCGTTCTTTGCCTTCGCCGATGCGCCGGACGATGAGGATCCAAGATGAAGGCCTTCTATGCCGAAGAACAGAAGCGCCACGATCCCAAGGCGTTCCTCTCCAGCGGCGCCCAAAAGCCCAATCCGGAAAAACCGGAACGCGTCGAACGGCTGCTCGCCGGCGCAAAGGCCGCCGGCTGCACGATCGAACGGCCGGGAAATCACGGGCTTGGCCCGGTTGCTGCGGCGCATACGCCCGAATATCTCGATTTTCTCGAGCACATCTTCGCGCGCTGGCAGCACATTGAGGGCGCTTCGGCGGAAGTGATCCCCAACATCCACCCGATCGCGCGGAACGGCTCCTATCCGGCCTCGGCGGTCGGCCAGGCCGGCTACCACATGGCCGACACCGCTTGCCCGATCTCCGGCGAGACCTGGCAGAGCGCGCTGTGGAGCGCCTGGAGCGCTGTCGAGGCCGCCGAGGCGGTGATGGCGTGCGCGCCGGCCGCCTATGCGCTGTGCCGCCCGCCCGGCCATCACGCCTTTGCCGATGTCGCCGGCGGCTTCTGCTTCATCAATAATTCGGCCGTCGCGGCCCAGACGCTGCGCAAGAGTGCAGCGCGGGTGGCGATCCTCGATGTCGACCTGCATCACGGCAACGGCACGCAAGGCATTTTTTATGCGCGGCCGGACGTGCTCACCGTCTCGCTGCATGCCGATCCGGTGCGTTTCTATCCATTCTTCTGGGGCCATGCCGACGAGCGCGGCGAAGGCCCGGGCCTCGGCTACAATCTCAATCTGCCGCTGGCGCGCAAATCCGAAGATGCGGCGTTTCTCGAAGCATTGGACGTAGGTTTCCAACGCATTCGCGCCTTTGCGCCGGAAGCGCTAGTCGTGGCGCTCGGCCTCGACGCCTTCGAGGGCGATCCGTTCGGCGGACTGTCGGTCACGACACCAGGATTCTCGCGCATTGGCGAGGCCATCGCCGGGCTCGGCCTGCCGACGGTGATCGTGCAGGAAGGCGGCTATCTCTGCGACGAACTCGGCGACAATCTCACCGCATTCCTCACCGGCTTCGGCGGCGGCAGGAAGCGGTGATATCAGCCGGATGTCGCGTCAGAACCGCTGCTGTCGCAGCATGGCGATGACACGGTGCACGCTCGCCAGCGTCTCTTCGATCTCGGCCGCTGTATTGTAGTGGGCGATGCCGATGCGCACGACACCCTGCTCGGCCGGGATGCCGAGCTGGTGGACGATCTCCCAGGCATAGTTGTGTCCGGACCACAGGAAGATGTTTTCCGCATTCATCTGCCGTACAATCGTTTCCGGCACGATACCTTCAACGGTGAACGAAACCGTCGGCACGCGCTCCCCGACGCGCGCCGGATCGGTGATGCCGTGGATGGTCAGGCCTGAAATATCAGACAGTCCATCGATCAACTTTTGTGCCAGCGGGTTCTCATAAGCTGTTGATATTTCGAACGCATTGGCAACCTTGGTGCGGCGCGAACTGCCGTCGCCTGCAGCAATCCCTAGCTCCGCAAAATAGTCGACCGCGGCTGTCAGTCCGGCCATCAGCTCGATCTGCGGCGTGCCAAGCTCGAACCGCTCCGGCAGAGCATTGGACGAACAGCGGCATTTATACGGCTTCAGCGCGTCGATGACATCCAGCCTGCCCCACAATATGCCCATGTGCGGCCCGAAGAATTTATAGGCCGAGCAGATCAGGAAATCGCAGCCGAGGTCCTGAACGTCGATCAGGCCGTGCGGCGCGAACTGCACGGCGTCGACATAGACCAGCGCGCCGGCCTGCTTGGCAATGCCGGTCAGCGCCTTCACCCGGTTGATCGAGCCGGTCAGATTGCTGGCGTAGTTCAAGGCGACAAGCCGCGTCCTGTCGGTGAGCAGCGCAGCAAGCTCCGCTTCCTCGACCTGCCAGCTCTGCTCGTCGAAAGCCAGCCAGCGCACAACAAGGCCAAGGTCTCCGGCCAGTTGCAGCCACGGCGATACGTTACCCTCGTGGTCCATGCGGGTGAGGATGATCTCGTCGCTGGGTTTCATCGCACGCCCGAGCGTGCGCGACATGTGATAGGTCAGCGTCGTCATGTTGGCGCCGATGACGATTTCTTGCGGGCTCGCAGCACCGAGGAAATCGGCCATCGCCGCATGGGCGTCATCGACAACCTGTTGCGCTGCGATCGTGGTTTCGAAGAAGCCGCCGAGATTGGCGTTTGTGGTCAGCAGGCAGCGTGACACCGCGTCGGCGACCGCCTGCGGCACCTGCGTGCCGGCAGGGTTGTCGAGATAGATACGGCGACGGCCCTTGTCGGTCAGCGAAAGAGCTGGAAATTTTTCACGCACGGCATCGATCGGAAAATTCACTTTTTCTCCCCCTATTGTAATTGATAGTCACATTTACAGCGCCGGAAGTCTGCTCAGGGACACGGGTTACCGACACGCTGGTGGATTGCATCGACGCCCTTCCGCATGTCCTCGGTCCAGACGACATCGGCGGAAGACAGCGCCATTTCGAGCTGCGAAATGGTCGTCGCACCGATGATGCTCGAGGTGACGAAGGGCCGGCTCGTGACATAGGCGTTGGCAAACAATGCCGGTTCCATGCCGAAAGAGCGCGCCAGCTCGTTGTACTTAAGCTGTGCTTCCGCAGCGTTGGGTGTCTCGTAGCGCTGGCCGCGGTTGAAAAGCTGGGAACGCGAGCCTTGCGGCCGAGCGCCATGGTCGTACTTTCCGGTCAGGTAGCCTTGCGCCAGTGGCGAATAGGCGAGCAGGGAAACCTGTTCGCGCTCGCAGACCTCGGCAAGATTCCCCTCGAAGCCGCGGTTGACGAAATTATAGGCGTTCTGCAGCGACACCAGGCGCGGGCCGGCGCCTTTGTCGGCTTCGGCGATGAACCGCATGACACCCCAGGAACTCTCGTTCGATAGGCCGAAATGGCGGATTTTTCCCGCCTTCACCAATTCGTCGAAGACGGCGAGCGTCTCGGTGATCGGCGTCTCGCTGGCCGGTGCGCCGACGGAATCGGCCCGCAGCGCTACGGCACCGACGCGGTTCGGATTGGCGCCCCACGGCACGGCGCGCTCCGGCCAATGGATTTGATAGAGATCGAGATAATCGGTGTTGAGCCTCGTCAGCGATTTTTCGACGGCGTCGAAAATGTCGGCGCGCACCAGCTTCGACGGGCGGTTGCCGCGAAACCATGTGTTGGCGGTGCGGCCAACCACTTTCGAGGCGAGGATGACCTGATCGCGGTTGCCCTTCGCTTTCATCCAGCTGCCGATGATCCTCTCGGTCCAACCTTGCGTCTCGGCCTTGGGCGGGATCGGGTAGAGTTCCGCGGTGTCGATGAAGTTGACGCCGCGCGAAAAGGCCAGATCCATCTGGGCGTGGCCGTCCGCTTCGGTGTTCTGCTGGCCCCAGGTCATCGATCCCAGGCAAATCTGGGAAACAAGAAGATCGGTCCGACCGAGGCGGCGTTTGTGCATGGAACTTTCTCCGGCGGGAAATTCTTTTGCGCGGCTGCGCGGGAAGGAAGCCGCAGCATACAGGAAGGCCCGGGCTGTCTCCAAGCCCGCCGCCAATCGGCCGGCGTCTTTTCCGTAGAATCCAGCCAACGGCTATGCGGCAGTCAACAAAAAGCCGGACTGCATTTTCATGCAGTCCGGAGTTTCGCCAGGAATGGCGAGGAAAAACCGGCCCTGTGCCGGCGTTCAGCTATACGGTCCCTCCGCGCCGGAAGTTTCACCGGTCAAGTCGATTGTGATCAAAAAAGCCTGCGCAGCATGGCTGCCATGCAAATGCTGCACTGCACAATTGTCATGATTTACCTATATTGCGACTCGGGGAGGATCAACCAGGGGCTTGAATCATGGGTTTCCTCACTGAAATGTTCGCCCGTCCGCGTCCGCAGGAACGTCTGCGCTACCGCGCGGCTCTGGCGCTGCTTCATTCGATGAGCAATGCCGACCGTGCGGATATCGGCATCAAACCAGCCGACTTCCCGCGCGTCGCCCGCGAAATGTCGCTGCGCTAGTCAGGTCGTAGGTTATCCCGGCTCAGCCGGGATATCTCCTCGCCATTCTTCAACGCGATCCCATGAAAATCGCTTTGCTCAGCGGCACGCCATTGTGGCGCAGGATGTCGTAGGCGGTGGTCAGGTGGAAATAGAAGTTGGGCATGGCGAGATGCAGAAGATACTGCATGCCGGCCATCGATAATTCGCGTTGGCCAAGCTTCAGCTCGATCATTCGGTCATCGGAGCCATCGAATTCGGCAGCGGAGAATGTCGCCAGAAGGTCGATGGTCTTAGTGATGCGCGCCTGGAGATCGGCAAAGCTCGCCTCGTTGTCCTCGTATTTGGGCACCTCGCGGCCGGCAAGCCGCGATGGCGCGCCTTTGGCGTGGTCAGTGGCGATCTGTACCTGCCTGGTCAAAGCGTACATGTCCGGCGCCAGCCTCGACGTCAAAAACACCTGGGGATCTATCTTACGGTCGAGCGCATTCTGCTCCGCGATGTTCAGCACGTTGGATAGCGCCTTCAACCTTGCCGAAAACACCGGCACGGACGCTTCGTACATCGATATGGTCACGTGAATCTCCTATCCGGCAGGAACGCCGACGGCGGGACGTAGCGCCTTCCCAAGCGATTCTTCAAGCGTCACCACGTCGCCGCAATCGGTATGATAGGATTTCTCATCTGGTGGAGATTCCCGATGAGAAGCGCCCTTTTCGCAGCGACCGCTTTTTTCTCCCTTGCCGTGACAGGCCAGCCAGTGCTCGCCGCCGAAACGCCCTATGTCGATGACCGGTCAGACGCCGAAGCGGTCATCCGCTCGCTTTACAGCGCCATCAACCGGCAAGAATTTGCGCGGGCCTGGGACTATTTCGGCGACACCAAGCCGGCCAAGGATTTCGATGCGTTCGTCAAGGGCTATGACGGTACCGCAAGGGTCGATGTCAAAACAGGCGGCGTATCGGAAGACGGCGCGGCCGGCAGCATCTATTACAATGTTCCGGTCGCCATCCGGGCGACAGCCAAGGACGGCAGCGAAAATGTCTTTGCCGGCTGCTACACGTTGCGCCAGGTCAATGCCTCGATCCAGGAACCGCCGTTCCGCCCGATCTTCATCGACAAGGGTGCGCTGAAACCGTCCAAGGCCGATTTCGAGAGCGCCGTGCCGGAAAGCTGCGGCGATGGACCACCGCCACCGAAGAAGGATGCGGCGCTGGAGCAGGCCAAGAAGGTGTTTGCGGCTACCTATGGCGAACAATGCGACAAGGAGATGCCTGGCGGCGAGCCTTTGGGAGAGCCGGACGCCTACTCGCTCCGCTACAAGGATGCGGGCGCCGAGGCCGACGCGCCCGAACGCGAAACGCGGCTGTTCCGCTTCTTCTGCTCGATGGCTGCCTATAATGAGAGTGCCGTCTACTATGTCTACGACGACGTATCAGGGGTCCGGCAGTTGCAGTTCGCCTCGCCGGAACTCGATATCCACTATGAGAACAACAATAGCGAAGGCAAGGTCGAGGCGATCAACGTCATCGGCTTCCAGTCCGACGACCAGCTGGTCAATTCCGAATATGACGACGCCACCAAGACGATCTCGTCCCTCAACAAGTGGCGCGGCGTCGGCGACGCCTCGTCAGCCGGCACCTATCTGTTCCGCCACGGCAATTTCTCGCTGGTGCAATACGATGTCGATGCCTCGTATGACGGCGAGAGCAACCCGCAAACGGTGGTGGACTACAATACCGCGCCTTAAGGCGTCTTCGACAGCATCCAGTTGAGCGTGCCGCGCCAGTCGGTCATGCGGATCGGTGTGCCGTGCGTGCCGGTCTCGAAGCGGACAAAGCGCGTCGGATAGCTCTTCGATCTGGCCAGGATCGAACGGAAGAAGGCTTCCTGTTTCTCGACTGGAAACACCGGGTCCTTGCTGCCCTGGCCGAAGAAGACCGGAACACGGCGCTTGAAGGCGGGGCTGGCGAAAAAACTCTCATCCCACAGCGAACCGAGCAGCAGCAGCCCATCGATGCGGCCGCCCATGTCCTTGCGGGCGACCAGCTTCCAGCACAACGCGCCGCCCATCGAGCCGCAGGCGACGAAGATTTTCGCATTCGGTGACTGTTCGGCATAATGGCCGATCAGCGCGGCGATTTGAGCACCACCCGTGTCGCCGAAATCGGAGAAATCCGGAGAGAGATAGAGGCCGCTATTGCCGGCCATCAGGTTCTTGATGCGGTTGAAATTGCCACCGAAGGTGAAGTCGTCGACGCCCTGCTTGCGGCTGCCGCCCTGCCCGTGCAGGTAGAGCACGATGATGGCAGCACCTTGCGTGCGGCCGACGGCGACGTGGCGGACAGTGCCGGCGCCGGTCTTCAGCAACAGATCCTGCTGCACCTTGCGCACACCGGTGTCGACATACTGTGCGTGCGCGCGGCGCTCCGGCACCTCGTCGCGGGCGTTGATATCGCGCAGCTCACGATAGTCGATGACCGTATGGGCGCCGCTGTTCTCCGACGAGAGCGTGGCCGGATAGGCGAACAGATCGTCCTTGAAAGGCTTTAGCGAGAATGTTTGGCCATATGCCAAACACGAAAACAAAAGAAATATCGAGGTCAGAAGGGGTAAACGGAAAGCCATGCCAAAGGCATCGTTTTTCGGCTTCGGTTTGTCAATCCTGCAGCACGCCGCCGGCGCCTTCGAGCGCCTCACGGGTATCGACATCAATGGAAGCCGCCTTGCCGATCTCGACGTCGACGACATCGAGCCCCTCGGCCTCGACCAGATGGCGCGCGCCGGTATCGCCTTCGAGATGAGCGATCGCCGCAAACAGCGAGCGCGGCAGCAGCACCGGGTTGCCTCGCTTCCCCTCATGCGAGGCGCGCACGACTGATCGGCCCTCGGACTTGCGGAATGCGTCGATCAGCCTGTCGAGATCGGCCGACGAGACGCCGGGCATGTCGCCGAGAACGATCATGGCGCCGGCGGCGTCGCCGCTGACCCGCACTATGCCGGCCTTCAGCGATGAAGACAGGCCTTCAGTGAAATCCGGATTGTCGGCGAAAGTGACGTCGAGGCCAGACAATACCGTCCGCACCCGCTCGCGCTGATGGCCGGTGACGACGATTGTATCAGAGGCTTTCGAGCCGAGCGCTCGCTCGGCGGTGCGGCGCACCAGCGGCTTGCCGTCGAACAGCGCCAGCAGCTTGTTCGGGCCACCCATGCGGCTGGAGCGGCCGGCGGCCAACAGCACGACATCGACCTTCAGCTCGGCCCGAACCGGCTGCGGTTCGCGCGGCTGTGGCCGCGTCGGGATTTCCATCAACAGACCGCCGACCCCCATGGCGGCGATGTCCTTGGCCGTCACGTCGAGACCGGCAATCAGCCGGTCGAGAACCCAGTCGAAACCGTTTTCCTTGGGGCTGCGGGCGCAGCCAGGCGCACCGATGATGCGCTTGCTGCCAAGGGTGCCGAGCACCAGCAGATTGCCGGGATCGACCGGCATGCCGGCGCGGATGACGGTGCCGCCGGCCCTCTCGATCGCCGCCGGGACGACGTCGCCAAAATCGCTCATCGCCGAAGCGCCGAAGATCACCACCATGTCGTTGTCGCGCGCCAGCGAGGCCGCAGCTTCCGCAACCGAACCAATTTCGTGTGGCGTGCGGCGCTCCGCCGTCAGCCGCCCGCCGGAGCGCACCAGGCGGGCTTCGGTGACACGCAACGTCTTGTCGAGCACGCTCGGCTTGATGCCGGGCAGAACCGTCTGGATAACGCCGACACGCACCGGCTGATAGGCATTGACGGCAAAGATCTCGCTGCCGGCGCAGATTTTTGTCACGGCATCGACCAGAGCGGAGCCGACCGCGAAGGGAATGATCTTCACCGTCGCGACCATCTGGCCCTTTTCAACCGGCGCGTGCTGCGCCAGCGTGGCGATAGTGATCGTCGGGTCGACGGCGTTGATGGCATCGATCATTGCCGCATCGACTGTGAAGATGCCGGCCGCCTCGGCGTGGAGATTCACCCGTCCGGTCGCAGCGGGTTTGGCCTCGATGTTGCGATGGACCATGCTTTCGGCGATCTTTTCGGCGGCAGCGTCCTCGCTCAGATCGTCGGGAGCAAGAACAGCCGCGACAACCTCGGAAATCCCTGCTGTCTTGAACAAAGACACATCGGCGGCGCTTAACCTGTGCGCCTTGCGGAAGCGCCGCTCTCCGGCGGTGGTGGCATGCGCCAGCACCGCACCCTCGGCCGTGTCGATCGGGATCGGGCCAAATTTCACGCCGCCGCGTCCTTGGCTTCGAGGCCACGCGAACGAAAGGCCTGGATCGCCTGCGCCAGCACAGCGACAGCTATCTCGGCCGGGCTGGCTGCGCCGATGTCCAAGCCGATCGGCGCGTGGATGCGGGCGATCTGGTCGGCGGTCGCGCCCAATGCCAGCAGGCGCTCGACGCGTTTCGCATGGGTCTTGCGGCTGCCGAGCGCCCCGACATAGAAGCAGTTGGCGTCGAGCGCCGCCTTCAGCGCGAAATCATCAATCTTCGGGTCATGGGTGACAGCTGCCAACGCCGTATAGCTGTCGAGCGGCTGGCGTTTCAGGACATCCTCCGGCCATTCGGCATGCAGCGCCACATCGGGAAAGCGGCCTGATGTGGCGAAGGCCGTGCGCGGATCGATGATCTCGACGGGATAACCGGCGATCTTCGCCATCGGCGCCAGCGCCTGGCTGATATGAACGGCGCCGATCACCAACAGGCGTGGCTGCGGCAGATACGCATTGAGGAAGAATGTTCGCCCTTCCGCCTCGACCGAGCCCGAATTGCCTGTGCGAAACGCCTTGGCGATCGCAGCGCCCAATTCACCGGCGACCTGGTCGCCCTCGCGCACGATGCGGTCGCGGCCATCGCCGAGATCGGTGACCAGGATCGCCGCGCGGCGAGCTCGGCGTTCGGCGTTCAGCGTCTTCAGAGCATAGGGGTCCATCTTGCCCGGCCTAACCCAACCGCTCGACATAGACCTTGATGCGGCCACCGCAGGACAGGCCGACCTGCCAGGCGGTCTCGTCGGCGACGCCGAACTCCAACATCTTTGCTTTGCCGCTGTCGATGACGTCGATTGCCTCGGTGACCACCGCGCCTTCGACGCAGCCGCCAGAGACGGAGCCGTGGAAATTGCCTTCCGCGTCGATGACAAGATGGCTGCCGACCGGACGCGGCGCCGAGCCCCAGGTCTCGACCACGGTGGCAATGGCGACATCCTTGCCGTCCTTCATCCAACCTTCCGCGATGATCAGCGGGTCGCGCGCTTCATCGAGATAAATGTTGTTTTCCATCACTGTTTCTCCCGGAGAAAACATATGGCTATGCGGCGCCTCTCGCGCCACCCTCAATCCATCTGCGTGGGTCGACCGAGCGCGCCGAATTCTTATCCAGCGACGCGCAGAGATCGGCGAGCGCATCAAGATTGTGCACCGATCGGAACTCGTCGACATGCGGCAGCATCGCCTTGACGCCGCGCGCGCGCGGCTCGAAGCCGTCGAAGCGCAGCAGCGGGTTCAGCCAGATCAGCCGCCGGCAGGATTTGTGCAGGCGCTCCATTTCCTCCGACAGGCCGGCGACGTCGTCGCGCTCCAGCCCGTCGGTGATCAGGAGAACGACAGCGCCCTGCCCCAGCACGCGCCGCGACCACAGCCGGTTGAATTCAGCCAGCGTATCGCCGATCCGGGTGCCGCCTGACCAGTCCTTCACCGCCGCTGAACAATCGGCGAGTGCCGCGTCGGGATCGCGATGGCGCATCTGCCGCGTCAGATTTGTCAGCCTGGTGCCGAAGACGAAGGCATGCACGCGCCGGCGCTTTTCGGTCAGCGCGTGCAGGAAATGCAGAAAGATGCGCGTGTACTGGCTCATCGAACCGGAAATATCGGCAAGCACGACCAGCGGCGGATGAACCTCGCGCGGTGACCGGAATTTCGGCAGGATCAATTCGCCGCCAGTGCGCGCGGCAGAGCGCATCATGGCGCGCGGATCGATGCGGCGGCCATGCGCATTGGATTTGAAACGCCGTGTCCTGACCATGTCGAAGGGCAGCCGCAACTCGCGGATCGCCCTCTTGGCGTCGGTCATCTCGGCGGCGTTCATCTGGGCAAAATCCTTGCCCCTCAGCACCTCGTTACCGGAAAATGTGAAGCGGGCGTCGACCTCGATCTCGGGGATTTCCTGCGCCGGCTGGTTCTTCTGGTGGCCCTCGAACATTGCCTGGCTGACGCGGTTTTCCGCAGCGCGCGGCTTCTGTTTCTCTCTGATGTCGGGCGCCACCGGCGAAAACATCGCCAGCATCTTTTCGATCAGCTCGTGCGATTTCCAGAACAGCCGGAACGTCTCGTCGAAGGTAGGATGATCCTCGTGCCGCGAGACCAGCACGGCGTGCAGCGTCCAGTAGAAATCATCGCGCGAACCGATGCCGGCGGCCAGCACCGCCTCGATCGCATCTTTGACCGAGGCCGGGCCGACCCGCATGCCTGCCTTGCGCAAGGTGCGGGCAAAATAGACGATGTTGTCGGCGATCCGCCCGTCCGGCGTGGCCTCTTTGGGTTCGGGACGCGGCACTGCCATCGCCCTACTCCGCCGCCGAAAGCTCGGCCTTCACCTCGTTGAGGATGCGCCGGCCTTCGCCCTGCCCGATACGGGCAATATCGTCCTGGTATTTCAACAGCACGCCGATCGTGTCGGAAACGGTTTCCGGATCGAGCGCCACCTTGTCGAGTTCGGTCAGCGCGCCGGCCCAGTCGATGGTCTCGGCGACGCCCGGTACCTTGAACAGCTCGATCTGGCGCAGCTTCTGGATGAACGAAACCACCTCTGCCGACAGCCGGCTGTTGGCCTGCGGCACCTTCCTGCGCACAATCTCCAGCTCGCGCTCGGCATTGGGATAATCGACCCAGTGATAGAGGCAGCGCCGTTTCAATGCGTCGTGGATCTCGCGTGTGCGGTTGGTGGTGATGATGACGATCGGTGGCTCCTCGGCCTTGATCGTGCCGAGTTCCGGGACCGTCACCTGGAAGTCGGAGAGGATTTCGAGCAGGAACGCCTCGAATGCCTCGTCGGTGCGGTCGAGTTCGTCGATCAGGAAGACCGGGGCAGCGCCCGCCGCGCCTGTCAGCGCGTCGAGCACCGGGCGGCGGATCAGGTACTTTTCGGAAAAGACGTTGCGCTCCATGTCGGAGCGGTCGACCTTGCCAGCCGCCTCCTCCATGCGGATCTCGATCATCTGAGCGGCGTAATTCCACTCGTAGACGGCAGACGAGACATCGAGCCCTTCATAGCATTGCAGGCGGATCAGCCGGCGGCCGAGCGCCTGCGCCAGCACCTTGGCGATCTCGGTTTTGCCGACGCCGGCCTCGCCCTCGAGGAACAGCGGCCGCTTCATGCGCAGCGACAGGAACAGCACGGTCGCCAAAGACCGGTCCGCTACATAGTCCGCACCGGTCAGGAGTTCGAGGGTGTCGTCGATCGTCCGCGGCGCGGGGCGCGGTTTCAACTCGGTCATTCTTTCTCCGTGGGTACAACCATACCCGTCACAGAACGTGGTAGCCGCGGTCGTGATAGATCAGCGGCCGCAAATTATCGCCGATGCGCAGGCCTGTCACCTTGCCAAAAAGCACACGGTGGGTGGCCAGATCCTTGGTGTCGGTCAGTTCGCAGTCGAACACGGCAAGCGCGCCCTTCAGCGTCGGCGCGCCGGTCGAGATCACATCCCACTCGCCCAGCGCAAAACGTTCCTCGACCGGCAGGCCGGTGAGGCCGGAAAAGCCGACCGACAGCGCCTCCTGATGCGAAGCCAGCGTGTTCAACGCGAACTTGCCGTTTTTCACGAACCGCTCATTCTTGGGATTTTCGCGATTGAGACAAACCAGAATGGTCGGCGGCGTGTCCGAGACCGAACAGGCCGCAATGACAGTCGCACCGCGCCTGCCGGCGGAACCGTCGGTGGTGACTACATGGACGTGGCCGGCAAAATGGCTCATCGCGTCGCGATAGGCCTGCGGCCCTATGTCGTTCTTCTTCAGCACCGGCGATTTCCATTGGTTTGGAGCGAAAGGAACCCAACCGTTATATATGGCGGCATATTGCATGCCACAAGCGAAGTGGTTGACATGCATCCTGAATTTCGCGTGTTGCGTGGAAGCTAACCAGCCTTTAGGTCTTGGCAGCAAGTGGCGCCGGCAAACACGCGACCGGCGCGGAGGAATTCTTCGCCCGCATGCGATCCAGGACAACGACAATAGCGGTGCTGGCCTGGCTGTTTCTCGCCAGTGGTGCGAACGCTGAGGCGCTGCTGATCGGCGTCGCAGCACCGCTATCCGGGCCATCGGTAATCCTCGGCAGGCAGATCGAGGCGGGTGCCGGCCTGGCGGCAGAGGCCAACGGCGTCCAGCTCAACATGGTCGACGACGGCTGCAGGGCTGATGGCGGGGCTGCCGCAGCCAGGGAATTCGTCGCGGCGAAAGTCAGCGTGGTCGTCGGCTTCCTCTGCACCGAGGCGATCGAGGCGGCGCTGCCGATCCTGAAGGACGCCAGCATACCGGTCATCACCGTCGGCGTGCGTACCGAGAGCCTGACCGACCGGCGCGCCAAGACCGGCTGGCCAGTCTTTCGTCTCGGGCCGCGTGGCGACGACGAGCGCAACGCCGTTGCCTCCATCCTCACGCGTCAATGGCAGAACGAACTGTTCGCCATCATCGACGACGGCACGATCTACGGTCGCGAAATCGCCGAGACGCTTCGGGCGGCAGCCGAACAGGCAGCGCTGAAACCGGTGTTCGTCGACACGTTCCGGCCGCAGCTCGACAACCAGATCGGTTTGGTCGGGCGGCTGAAGAAAGCCGGCGCAACGCATGTCCTCGCCGGCGGCGACGGCAGCGACATCGCCATCATGGGCCGCGACGCCGGCCAACTCGATGCCGGCATCATTTTTGCCGGAGGCGAAACACTGCGCACACTGCCCGGCGAGGTGCCTTATGCCCAGGGCACACTGATGATCGCGCCGCCCGAATGGGCCGATATCGCCGCCCCCAAGGTGCTGGACGCCTTTGCCGTCCGAGAGACCGTGCCGGAAGGCTACACGCTGCCAGCCTATGCGGCGGTCGAGATCGCCAAGGCGGCCTTGGCCCTGGCGGAAACCTCCGGCAAGCCCGTGGCCGATGCGCTCACCGCGCAGGACTTCAGCACCGCGATCGGGCCGATCCGCTTTGACGGCAAGGGCGACTTGACCGAGAACCTCTATCGGGTCTTCCGTTTCAACGGCGCGCATTTCGTGCCGGCGGAGACCAAATGATGTTTCGCACAGGGCCGCGCAATCTCATCACCGATGTCGCTGGCCTGCGTGTCGGTAACGCTTCCGATGTCAGGCTGAAATCCGGGGTGACCACCGTCGTCTGCGACGAACCGACAGTGGCCGGTGTGCAGATCCTTGGCGGCGCGCCCGGCACCCGCGAGACCGACCTGCTCGAGCCGCACAATTCGATCGAGGCGATCCATGCCGTGGTGCTTTCGGGCGGCTCGGCCTTCGGCCTCGATGCCGCCTCCGGCGTGCAGGCGGCGCTGCGCGAAAAGGGCATCGGCGTGGAGGTCGGCGGCTTTCGCGTACCGATTGTGCCAGCGGCGATCCTGTTCGACCTGCGCAATGGTGGCGACAAGAATTGGGGCCGCTATCCGCCCTACCGCGACCTCGGCTATGAGGCGGCCCAGGCAGTCGGCATCGACTTTGCGATGGGCACGATCGGCGCCGGCACCGGTGCATTGAGCTCCGGCCTCAAGGGCGGTCTCGGCTCGGCCTCGACGGTGCTCGACAGCGGCGTCACCATCGGCGCGCTGGCCGCCGTCAACCCGACTGGTTCGGTGACGATCGCCCGTAGCAGGCACTTCTGGGCGGCGCCCTTCGAAATCGGCGACGAGTTCGGCGGGCTTGGCTATCCTTCGCCGATGCCGGAGGATGCGAAAAGAATCCTGCTGAAGTTTCGCGACAGACAGGTCGGGAGTCGGACGGAGGTCAGCGGCAACACCACCATCGCCGTGATCGCCACGGACGCCGTTCTCACCAACGCTGCCGCCAAACGCCTGGCGATATCTGCGCATGACGGCTTCGTGCGCGCCATATGGCCAACGCACACACCGGCCGACGGGGATCTGGTCTTCGCACTGGCAACCGGCAAGAGCGGCATCGAACTTGCGCCTAACGATGCCATCGATCTCTACGCAGCAGCCGGCGCCACCATGGCGCGCGCCATCAGCCGTGGTGTCTTCGCCGCGACGCCTGCCGATGGCGACCCGTTTCCGGTCTGGTCATCGCGCTGATCGCCACACCGTGCTCAACCAGGGCCTGATCAAGTGGGGTCGGATTTTTCTTCCTCGAAGGTGACCGCAACATCCGAATTTGCCGAAAGCCGTACTTTCTGACCCTCCACCTCGGCAACGAGACTAAGCGGAATGAAGTGATGATGTCCCTTGTGAGCGCCCTCGCCGCTATCGCGCTTGGTCAGCTTGATTCGCTGTCCCTCAACCCTGTCGACGGTGCCGACATGGACGCCGTCGGCGCCGATCACTTCCATATGTTCGCGAATCTTGGCTGCATCGGTCATGGTGGGTCTCCATTTGAAGCTGCCAACATAAACAAATGACAGCGCGATTGGATGCATCGGCTTTGCGTTTCAGAGGGCACGACGTTTTGACGATGTCGTGATAGTGATCGAAATAGCGCTGGCTGCTTAAATGGAAATCCAATGCGAAACCTTGTCCTGTTTGCCGTTTCCCTACTTGCCCAGCTCGCAATCTCGTTTGCCGCCAATGCCGGCGATGTCGCCGAGCTTGAAATCCTCGGCTTCACGGGGGATGGCGGCGTCTTCGCCTTCGAGGAATATGGCATCCAAGACGGATCGGGATTTCACTACGCCAATCGCTATTACATCAACACGGCTGACGACAGTTTCCTCAAGGGAACGCCGATCAGAGTGCGGCTTGACGACGAGAACGCAACGCTTGAGGCAGCGCGTCTTGAGGCCCGGCAAAAAGGCGAAGCCATCGTCAAGCAGGCCGAACTTGCGGCCAACCGCGGCATCACTGCCGGCTTCAACCCGGTGACCGAACTTTCGGCCGATCCGTTCCGCATGGTGGTCAACCCGCGGCCGATCTTTTCGCCGGTCGATGATCCGCTCGAATTCCGGCTCGACGAGATCGGCATGAACGATACCGAAAGCTGCCAGAGCCTGGGCGAGATCAACGGCTTTCGCCTGCTGCGCATCGAGGCGAAAGACGGCGGCAAGACTGCGCTTCTGCATGAGGACAAGTCGATCCCCAAAAGCAGAGGCTGCCCGAACGGCTATCGGATCGGCGCGGTGCAGACATTCTCGTTGCAAGGCCTCAGCGCCTATGCCGTGCTGATCGCGGTGCGCCAGCACGGCTTCGAGGGGCCCGACTATCGCTGGATCGCGGTGACCGGCCGGCTGTGACGCTGCTCCCCGTCATACGCAACCGCGTCCTAGATCGAATCCGCAAGGCCTTGCCATCGCCGGGCGCCGTGGTTTGCGGCGCCCTGCTGTGGGCCACCGCGATGGGCGCCAGCGCGCTTTTCAATCTGCTGTTCGACGACTGGGAGACCCCGGCAAAGATCCGCTTCGTCTCGTTGCTCTATGCGGCCGGCGGCGCGCTCGCCTTTCCGGTCGGCCTGTTTATGGCGCGGCTCGTCTCGCTCGGACGGCATTGGCAAGTTGCCTTGGCGGCCGCATTTGTCTGCCTTCTTGCTACTACGATCGGCCTCACCGGCGGGCTGTTTGCACTGCACTATCGTTCCTACTATGCCCAATGGCATGAACCCGCGCTGACCGTCGCCTGGTCAGTCCAGTTTGTGCACACCGTGGCAACGGCGTTCTATCAATTCATCGTTCTGGGCATCCGGCTTTATTTTCCGCTTGGTTTCATCGCGCTCGCTCTCGCCAGCATCTGGTTTGCGCGCCAGCAGCGTTGAGCATTCCGTCTGCCTCTGTTAGGACGCGGGCGAACGCCCTCGCAAGTCAGGACTGACCGATGATCCCTCGCTACTCCCGGCCGGAAATGGTTGCCATCTGGTCGCCCGAAACCCGGTTCCGCATCTGGTTCGAGATCGAGGCTTACGCTTGCGACGCACTGGCCGAGCTCGGCGTGATCCCGAAGGAGGCCGCCAAGACCATCTGGGAAAAAGGCGGGGCCGCCAAGTTCGACGTCGACGCCATCGACGAGATCGAGCGCGTCACCAAGCACGACGTCATAGCCTTCCTCACCCATCTCAGCGAATTCGTCGGGCCGGATGCCCGCTTCATCCATCAGGGCATGACGTCCTCGGACGTTCTCGACACCTGCTTTGCCGTGCAACTCACTCGCGCCAGCGATATCCTTCTAGCCGACATCGACGGCCTGCTGGCGGCGCTCAAGCGCCGCGCCTTCGAACACAAGGATACCGTCACCATCGGTCGCAGCCACGGCATCCATGCCGAGCCGACCACCTTCGGCGTCAAGCTGGCGCAGGCCTATGCGGAATTCTCGCGCTGCCGCGAACGGCTGGTGCACGCGCGCGAGGACATTGCGACATGTGCGATATCAGGTGCGGTCGGCACTTTCGCCAACATCGATCCGTATGTCGAAGAGCATGTGGCCAAGAAACTCGGATTGAAGCCGGAGCCGGTGTCGACGCAGGTGATCCCGCGCGACCGTCATGCGATGTTCTTCGCCACGCTCGGCGTCATCGCCTCGTCGATCGAGCGGCTGGCGACGGAAATCCGCCATCTGCAGCGCACCGAGGTGCTGGAGGCGGAAGAGTATTTTTCGCCCGGACAGAAAGGCTCGTCGGCGATGCCGCACAAGCGCAACCCGGTGCTGACTGAAAACCTCACCGGCCTCGCCCGCATGGTGCGGTCCTTTGCGTTGCCGGCGATGGAGAACGTGGCGCTCTGGCACGAGCGCGACATTTCGCATTCGTCGGTCGAGCGCATGATTGGGCCGGACGCGACGGTGACGCTCGATTTCGCGCTGTCGCGGCTGACCAGTGTCATCGACAAACTGCTCGTCTATCCCGACAACATGCTGAAGAACATGAACAAGTTCCGCGGCCTCGTGCATTCGCAGCGCGTGCTGCTGGCACTGACCCAGGCGGGCGTCAGCCGTGAGGACGCCTACCGGCTGGTGCAGCGAAACGCGATGAAAGTGTGGGAGCAAGGCGCTGATTTCCTTGAGGAACTTTTGGCTGACAAAGAGGTCACCGCAGCCTTGCCCGAGGCCGAGATCCGTGAAAAATTCGACCTTGGCTATCATACCAAGCATGTCGACACGATCTTCAAGCGGGTGTTCGGAGAAGCGTGATGATTTCGGCGGCCGGAGATTTCGATTTTCTTGCCCTGCCGGGGCGCGGCAATTCCGGACCAGATCACTGGATGTCGCATTGGTGCCGGGCGTTTCCCAATTCGAGCCGCGTGCTGCAGGCCGAATGGGACAGGCCCAACCCTGAGGACTGGATCGGCAGGGTGGACGCCGCGATTGCCGCGGCACCTCGGCGCGTGGTTCTGCTTGCGCACTCACTGGCGGTGGCGACGGCGGTGAAGTGGGCAGCCGGCGCCAGCGAAAGCCAGCTCAACAAGGTTGCGGGCGCATTGCTGGTTGCCGCAACCAATGTCGAGGACCCTGATCCGTCCTTCGACCTGGTTCGTCCCTTTGCGCCGATGCCGCTGAAACGCTTGCCCTTTCCGACCCTGGTAGTGGCCAGCCGCACCGATCCGCGTGTCAGCTTCGACCAGGCTACGGCCTTCGCCGCGGCCTGGGGCGCGGACCTCGCCGATGCCGGCGATCTCGGCCATATGGGGAACGAGACCCGCCTCGGCCTTTGGCCGGCGGGCCTGCTCATGCTCGGTCGGCTGCTGGAAAAGGCCCGGCTCTAAGCCGCTTCCGAAACGCTCAAGCCTTGCCGGGAACGGTTCTGATCACCGTCCCCCATGGGTCTTCGCGGGTCGTCCCATCAGCCACATTGTCCGAGCGCATTTCGACCCAGGCGAGGCCAGACCGAGAAGCGTCGCGACGACCGGCACCAGCACTCTGCCATGCATTGGCGCCGATATGGTGGTGATATCCGCCTGACGACAGGAACACCGCCGCGCTGCCATATTTCGCCACCGTGTCGAAGCCGAACTCTTGGTGCCACCAAGCTTCGGCGTCTTCCGGCCTGCCGACGCGCAGATGGACGTGGCCGATGATGCTGTTGTCCGGCATGCCCTGCCAGCCGGCATCGCCGGACGGCAGTTCGGCAACGACAGAGGGGATGTTCAGCCGTTCGGTTGCCATCGCTATCTTGTCGCCATTCCACTTCCAGTCCCCACGCGGGCGGTCGGCATAGATCTCGATGCCGTTGCCTTCAGGATCGGTCAGGTAAAGCGCCTCGCTGACCAGATGGTCGGAAGCGCCTTCGATGCTGATCTTGTCGGCGATGGCATGATTGATCCAACGGCCGAGATCGGCCCGGCTGGGCAAGAGGAAGGCGGTGTGAAAGAGGCCGGCGCTGCGCAGATCGTCGGGCTTCGCCGCCGCATCCGCCTCGATGTCAAGCAAGGGGCGGTTGGCGGCGCCCAGCGTGATCGTGCCACCGGCGCGGCTCAGTTCCCGCAGGCCGACGACATTGCGATAATAGGCAGCGAGACTTTCCGCATCCCGCGCGCGCAACCCGACGCGGGAAACGCTGACCGGGGTGGTGGCGGCAAAAGGCAGTTCGCTCATCAAATTCTCCGTTTGGGCAGCCTTTGACGAGATCCCCAAAACCAGGAGCCCGGCGCCACCTACCATTATACGTCGTGTCAGTCCTAAAATCCTGGTTTCCTTACACGGCTGTTCATTTCCTACCGACAGATCATCGATCGCGATCGTTCACACAAGATGGCAAGATGCGAACATGGTGTTCACAATTGTGAGCAATCGCACCGATTATCGCGGTTGCACGAAACCGTGCCGCTCGCTACATGCGCGCCATGAAAGTCAGGGATGCAGATATTCTCATCGTGCCGGGCTACACCAATTCCGGGCCCGACCATTGGCAGAGCCGCTGGCAATCGAAATTGTCGACGGCACGCCGCGTCGAGCAGGCAGAATGGTCGAAGCCGATGCGCGAAGACTGGACGGCGAGCGTGGCGAAAGCGGTCAACGAGGCCGAGCGGCCGGTCGTCATCGTCGCGCATTCGCTCGGCGTCGCGACGGCGGTTCAGGCCATGCCCCAATTCCAGCGCCCGGTGGCCGGAGCCTTCTTCGTGGCGCCACCCGACGTCGCCAATCCCAAGATAAAACCCAGGCACCTGATGACCTTCGGCCCCTACCCGCGCGAGCCGCTGGCATTTCCCTCGGTCGTGATCGCCAGCCGCAACGACCCTTTCTGCGCGTTCGACGTCGCTGAGGACATTGCCGGAGCCTGGGGCTCGCTGTTCATCGATGCCGGCGATGCCGGCCATCTCAATGCTGATTCCGGCTTCGGCCCATGGCCCGAGGGGTCGATGACTTTTGCGAAGTTCCTGACGGACCTTTAGGACTCGATCGAGTCCTTGACGCTCTTCAGCAGGGTCTTTGCCCCCAGACCGATCAGCGCATGTTCGGAGCCCATGGCCAGCAGCCGGTAACCCATCGACACCACACGGCCGGCAACGGCCGGTTCGACGACATAGATTGCGGCGTGCTTGCCGGCCTTGCGTGTCCGCTCGGCGATCGAAGCGACGGTCTCCATCATGCTTTCGAGCGTCGAATTGACGATGGCGCCGTTCGACCAGGCAATCGAGAAATCCGATGGGCCGAGGAAGATGCCGTCGATACCTGGCGTGTCGAGGATGCCGTCGAGCGCATCGAGGGCGGCGCGCGTCTCGACCATGGCGAAGGCCATGGTGCGCTCGTTGCTGTCGCGCAGCCAGTCGGCATAGTCACCCTTGCCATGACGCGGAAAGGCATAGGTTGGACCCCAGGAGCGCTCGCCGAGCGGCGGGTACTTCATGGCCGCGGCAAACAGTCTGGCGTCCGCTACCGAATTCACCATCGGCGCAATCACCGCCTCGGCGCCGAAATCGAGCGCGCGGCTGGCCATGTCGAAGCGGCCGACCGGAATGCGCACCAGCGCCGGTTTGTTGGCGGCCAGCACCGGCCCAAGGCCGCGCAGCACGCTGTCCTCGTGATGCCCGCCATGCTGCATATCGAGCGTAACGGCATCGAAGCCCTGTCTGGCGAGGATTTCCACCGTCAAGGCATCCGGCACGCCGGACCATGCGGTGCATAACGTTTCATCCGCCGCCAGGCGTGACTTCAGGGACATAGGTGCCTCCTTTGCTCTCTTTTTGCTTTCGCATCGGCCCGGAACCGGTTGTCGGAACGCACGATACCAAAGAGGGTGTTAGGGCAGTTTCAGCCGGAAACGGTGGCAAAGGCAAAGAAAAACCGCCCGGATAGGCCGAGCGGTCGATTGGTCCAGCAGGTCGATCTGGCTCAGAGAGAGATCATGTGTTCTTGATCTGTTCAATCGCCTGCGCCATCAGATCGTCCATGGTGCGGCGAATCTGATGGTCCGACTGGTCGACCCCGGCTTCGTCGAAATCCTTGCGGATCTTGCGGAAAACGTCGTGATCGCCGGCTTCCTCGATGTCGGCGACAACTACCTGCTTGGCATAGGCTTCGGCATCAGCCCCGGATTTGCCCAGCTTTTCGGCAGCCCACATGCCGAGCGCCTTGTTGCGGCGCGCCGAAGCCTTGAATCGAAGTTCCTCATCGAATGCGAACTTGCGCTCGAAGCCCTCTTCGCGGTCCTTCATATCGATCATTGCGTCCCTCCGATCAAATCCGATTCGTTGATGTGAATATGTGTTTCCGCTGCACAAACCAAAAGGCCGCGGACCGGTCAATATGCTACATCACTTGCTGCGCTGCGGCATTTCATTCCGGAAAGCAGTTGATTGAAAGGATTTGCCGATTGAGCAAACAGTGCGATTGGGATAGACACCGGCATTGAACCCCTACCGTTGCCGCACTAATTTAGGCGGACGGACAGGAACTGGTCGCTTGCCGCCTGTCCGGAAATCCAGAGAAAAATCAGATGAAAAATCGCCGCCGCATTTATGAAGGCAAGGCCAAGATCCTCTATGAGGGACCTGAGCCGGGGACGCTGATCCAGTTCTTCAAGGACGACGCGACCGCTTTCAACAAGAAGAAGCACGAAATCGTCGATGGCAAGGGCGTGCTCAACAACCGCATTTCCGAGCACATCTTCAATCATCTCAACCGGATGGGCATTCCGACCCACTTCATCCGCCGGCTCAACATGCGCGAGCAGCTGATCAAGGAAGTCGAGATCATCCCGCTCGAGGTTGTCGTGCGCAATGTCGCCGCCGGTTCGTTGGCCAAGCGCCTCGGCATCGAGGAAGGCACCGTCCTGCCGCGGTCGATCATCGAATTCTATTACAAGGCCGACGCGCTCGATGACCCGATGGTGTCTGAAGAGCACATCACCGCTTTCGGCTGGGCGAGCCCGCAGGAGATCGACGACGTCATGGCTCTGGCCATCCGCGTCAACGACTTTCTCTCCGGTCTGTTCATGGGCGTTGGCATCCAACTCGTCGACTTCAAGATCGAGTGCGGCCGCCTGTTCGAGGGCGACATGATGCGCATCGTCGTTGCCGACGAGATCTCGCCGGACTCCTGCCGTCTGTGGGACGTGGCGACGCAGGACAAGCTCGACAAGGATCGTTTCCGCCGCGACATGGGTGGGCTGGTCGAAGCCTATCAGGAAGTCGCCCGCCGCCTCGGCATCATGAACGAGAACGAGCCGCCGCGTCCCGCCGGACCGGTGCTCGTCGCCTCGACCGATGGCGTCAAAGGCAAGCCGCACTGAGATTTTTGCCGCTCAACACTTCGAACAGGAGCATGTCTAGCGTGATCAAGGCCCGCATTACCGTAACCCTCAAGAACGGCGTGCTCGACCCGCAAGGCAAGGCGATCGAGCATGCCCTGTCCGGGATGGGCTTTGACGGCGTCGGCCAGGTGCGGCAGGGCAAGGTCTTCGACGTCGAGCTTTCAGAGAGCGACAAGGCGAAGGCCGAAGCCGACCTCAAAGCCATGTGCGACAAGCTTCTGGCGAATACGGTGATTGAGAATTACGCGGTGGAGATCGCCTGAGGTGAAATCAGCCGTCGTCCTCCTGCCTGGCCTCAACCGTGACCGCGACATGATCGCGGCGCTGACCAAGATTTCGGGAACGCCACCGGTCACGGTCTGGCAGACCGACACCGAAATCCCCGATGTCGACCTGATCACCATCCCCGGCGGCTTTTCCTTCGGCGACTATCTGCGCTGCGGCGCCATTGCCGCGCGTATGCCTGTCATGCGGGCGGTCGCCGAAAAGGCGGCCAAGGGTGTCATGGTCATCGGCGTCTGCAACGGGTTCCAGATCCTGGTCGAGGCCGGCCTTTTGCCGGGCGCCTTGATGCGCAACACCTCACTGAAATTCGTCTGCCGGCAGGTCAAGCTGCAGATCGCCAATGCCAACACGATGTTCACCCGCCGCTATCAGCCGGGCCAGATCATCCGCTCGCCGGTGGCGCATCACGACGGCAATTATTTTGCCGACGCCGAGACGCTCCGCAGGCTCGAAGGCGAAGGCCAGGTCGTGTTCCGCTATGCCGAAGGCACCAACCCCAACGGCTCGATCAACGACATTGCCGGCATCATCAACGGCCAGGGCAATGTGCTCGGCCTGATGCCGCATCCCGAGAACCTGATCGAAGCAGCACATGGCGGCAGCGACGGCCGGGCGCTGTTCGAAAGTGCCCTCGGCATTGCCGCTTGATATCCCCAGCATTCATCCTTTTTCGCGAACTCGAAATAGGCGCCGCATGAGCCTGAGACAGACGATCGCCCGCCTCGCTCTCGTCGCCGCCGCCGGCCTTGTGCTCGCCTCCTGCCAATCGAAGCCGAAGAGTGCGCCGGCGCCCTCGGGCAAGAGCGCGTCGCTGCTTGCAATGGAACAGGTGGCGATCGCCGCCCATAAATGCTGGATCGCCAGCAAGGATGCTGCCTTCAAGCCTTATCAGATGGCCAATGAGCTGAATTCGTTCACCGGCACGCCGCGCTTCCTGCTGGTCCCGGTCAAACACTATGGCGGAAAGCCGTTGCTGGTCGTGCAGGCGCAGGGCAATTCACGCCGCATCGACGTCTACGGCCCACTGATGGACGAGCCGCTCGGTGCACGCATCGGCGCGGACATTGCCCGCTGGCAGACTGGCAATCCGGCTTGCGGTGCGGCGGCGTAGCGCCATGGGTCGCTTCCTGCAGATAGCGGGTCTGGTCATAGATCTGGCCGGGCTTGTCCTGCAAATCTGCATCACCGTTCCGGCGTCGATGGAAGCAGGCCGCAACTTCATTGGCTCGCTGGTCTTCTACTTCAGCTTCTTCACCATCCTGACCAATATCGGCGCGGTGCTCGTGCATGTTTCGCTGCTGTCACCCGTCGGCTACGCCTGGTTTCCGGCCTTTGCCGGGCCGCGGATGCGGGCGGGTGTAGCGGTTGCCATAACCCTGGTCTTCATCGTCTATGCGACTGTCCTGGCGCAGCTTTGGCAGCCGCAGGGCCTGTTCCTGCTCTGCGACGTCCTGCTGCACTATGTAACACCGGTGCTGTTCGTGCTGTGGTGGCTCGTGGCAGGCGCCGACGGCTCGACACGGTGGCGCGACATCTCCTGGTGGATGATCTATCCGGTCGCTTATTTGGCCTATGTATTGGCGCGGGCGCCGATATCGGGCGAAGTGCCCTACCCGTTCCTCAACGTCGCCAAGAACGGCGCGGCCAGCGTCGCCGTTTCGGCGCTCGGCATCACCGGTCTTTTTCTGGTGCTGTGCATCATTGCGGTGCTTGCCGACCACGGCATCTCACGGATGAGGAGCCCTGGCGTCCATCCAGGTGCGAAAAGGGCTTCCTGAGGCCGTGTCTTCTTAAAGATGGACACTGGCTCAATGTTTCTTTCAGTCCCAGAACGGCCGCAGACCCTCACGGTGGGCATCGCAGCGCGAGACGCCGATATCCTTGAGCTGATCGTCGGTCATCTCCAGCAATATCAGCCGGCTGCGCCGGCGATCGACCATGGCGTCGATCCACTTCAAAAGCGATCTGACCACGCGGACGAGACGATTGACATAGGTCCTCCGACCTAATGGCCGCGCCATCCGTAACTCAGCTTCTGCATAGTGAGTTGTATCGATTGTACGCATTGTCTTTCCACCAATATCCGTGATTGTACCCTTTTTCGCCGGACATTCATATGTATTGACTCATATCCCGGCGCAATATAGAAAATTGTTACCATGACAAGTTGGCTTCCAGATCTCACCACAGGCACCGGCCCGCTCTATCAGCGGCTGGCGGATTCCATTGAAACGGACATCGATCGGGGCGTGATCGATGCAGGGACAAAACTGCCGCCGCAGCGCGATCTGGCATATGATATCGGCACGACGGTCGGCACAGTCGGCCGGGCCTACCAATTGTTGCGCGAGCGTGGACTGGTCAGCGGCGAAGTCGGGCGCGGAACCTACGTCCTGACGCAGCGCCCGGATGTCGCGAAGCCGGATTTCCTGGAACCCGTCGAGCAAGGCACGCGCTACTACTTCGATGCGCCTCGCGACAAACTGCGCCTCGACAGCACGGCCGCGCCCGACACCGGCCAGGGCGCCATTGTCGCCGATGTGCTTTCGCGCACAACGCAGGACTATCCGCACGAGATTTCAAGCTACACGCGCGATTTCCCGGACCGCTGGTTCGAGGCCGGCAGAAGCTGGCTGTCGCGCAATTCCTTTCGCCCGGCCCCAGATACCATCGTTCCGACGCTCGGCACCCATGCCGCGGTGATGGCAGCAATTGCAGGGCTCACCACTCCCGGCGACTATGTCGTCTTCGAGCACCTCACCTACTCGCAGATTTCCCGCAGCGCCGGCCTGATCGGGCGCCGGACCGCACTGGTGGCGGCCGACGACGGAGGCATCGATCCCAAGGATTTCGAGCGCGTCTGCGCGCAAAAACATCCGAAAATAATGTTTCTGATGCCGACGGCCAAGAACCCGACGCTGGTGACGCTGTCGGCAACGCGCCGCGAGGCCATCGCGCGCGTCGCCCGTCAATACAATGTCGTCCTGATTGAGGATGATCTCTATGGTGGTATGACAGACGACCCAACACCGTTGCTCGCCGAATATGCGCCGGAACGGACAATCGTTGCCGGCGGCCTGTCGAAATCGGTCGCCGCGGGTGTTCGTAGCGGCTGGCTAGCCTGCCCGCCGGCCTATCGCCACCGCATCAGGGTCGCCCACAAGATGATGACCGGTGGCCTCCCCTTCCTGCTGGCAGAGGTAGGCAGCAGGCTGGTGTTGTCCGGCCAGGCCAGCGAGATGCGCAAACGCAGCATTGCCGAAATCAGCGCGCGCATAGCGATCGTGCGCGAGACACTCGACGGCTTCGATATCAAGGCGTTGGATACCGTGCCCTTCGTTTGGCTCACTTTGCCCGATCCATGGCTTTCCGGCACCTTCAAGCAAGCCTGCCTCGAGCATGGCGTACTGATCGACGATGAGGACGAGTTCAAGGCAGGGCGCTCCGAACAGGTTTTCCATGGCGTCCGCTTTGGCGTGTCACAGCCGGAACGGCGAGAGGACTTAGCGCATGGTCTGGCGATAATCAGGCGGCTTCTGGACGAAGGCCGTGCCGGCTACGACAGTTTCTCCTGAGCCGGCTTGAAACAGGCGGGTCGAGTGGCGATCTTTCGCTACTTGCTGCCCCTGTGGCTTTCCATCGTTTTTCGTCGCTTGATGGGTGTATCGGCGGCAAGGCTTGCGATAAGACGGGACTCGATCCCCAGGACACAAATTGCCGCCCATGACCATTTCCAATTCCGTGCCGATCACTCCGGACCTCATCGCCGCGCACGGGCTGAAGCCCGACGAATATCAGCGCATCCTCGACCTGGTCGGGCGCGAACCGAGCTTTACCGAACTCGGTATCTTCTCGGCGATGTGGAACGAACACTGCTCCTATAAATCCTCGAAGAAGTGGCTGCGCACACTGCCCACATCAGGTCCGCGGGTCATCCAGGGTCCGGGCGAGAATGCCGGCGTGGTCGACATCGGCGACGGCGACTGCGTCGTCTTCAAGATGGAGAGCCATAATCACCCCTCCTACATCGAACCCTATCAGGGAGCTGCGACCGGGGTCGGCGGCATCCTGCGCGATGTCTTCACCATGGGCGCACGGCCGATCGCGGCGATGAACGCCCTGCGCTTTGGTGCGCCGGACCATCCCAAGACCAAACACCTCGTTGCCGGCGTCGTTTCCGGCGTTGGCGGCTACGGCAATTCCTTCGGTGTGCCGACGGTCGGCGGTGAGGTCAATTTCGACGCACGCTACAATGGCAACATCCTGGTCAACGCCTTTGCGGCCGGGCTCGCCAAGACCGATGCGATCTTCCTGTCGGAAGCCAAGGGCGTCGGCCTGCCGGTCGTCTATCTCGGCGCCAAGACCGGACGCGACGGCGTCGGTGGCGCGACCATGGCCTCGGCCGAGTTCGACGACAAGATCGACGAGAAGCGGCCCACCGTTCAGGTCGGCGACCCCTTTACCGAAAAATGCCTGCTCGAAGCCTGCCTCGAACTGATGGCGTCAGGCGCGGTCATCGCCATCCAGGACATGGGTGCGGCCGGCCTCACCTGTTCGGCGGTCGAGATGGGCGCCAAGGGTGATCTCGGCATAGAGCTAGACCTCGACAAGGTGCCGGTGCGCGAGGAGCGCATGAGCGCCTATGAGATGATGCTGTCGGAGAGCCAGGAGCGCATGCTGATGGTGCTGCGCCCCGAAAAGGAAAAAGAGGCCGAGGCGATCTTCCACAAATGGGGCCTGGATTTCGCCATTGTCGGCAAAACCACCGACGATCTGCGCTTTCGCGTGCTGCACCAGGGCGACGAAGTCGCCGATCTGCCGATCAAGGATCTTGGCGACAAGGCGCCGGAATATGACCGCCCATGGGCCGAGCCGAAGAAACCGGCGCCGCTGGCGGCTGGCGACGCACCACAGGCGGATGTCGCCGAGGCGCTGCTGAAACTGCTTGGCGGACCCGACCTTTCCTCGCGCCGCTGGGTATGGGAACAGTACGACACGCTGATCCAGGGCAATTCGCTGCAGCTTCCGGGCGGCGATGCCGGCGTCGTGCGCGTCGAAGGTCATCCGACCAAGGCGCTTGCCTTCTCTTCCGACGTGACGCCGCGCTATTGCGAGGCCGACCCCTATGAAGGCGGCAAGCAGGCGGTGGCCGAATGCTGGCGCAACCTCACCGCCACCGGCGCATTGCCGCTCGCGGCCACCGACAACCTCAATTTCGGCAATCCGGAACGGCCCGAGATCATGGGCCAGTTGGTCGGCGCCGTGAAAGGCATCGGCGACGCCTGCCGCACGCTTGGCTTTCCGATCGTCTCCGGCAATGTCTCGCTCTACAACGAAACCAACGGGCAAGGCATCTTGCCGACCCCGACCATCGGCGGCGTCGGGCTGATCGACGACTGGTCGAAGATGACGCGGATCGGCTTTGCCGCCGAGGGCCAGATGATCCTGCTGGTCGGCGCGCCGTCCAAGTGGGGAACGCATCTCGCCCAGTCGGCCTATATGCGCGACATTCATGGCCGCACCGACGGCCCGCCGCCGCCGGTCGACCTCGACCATGAAAAGCGCGTCGGCGACCATGTACGCGCCCTGATCGCCTCCGGCGTCGTTACATCAGCGCATGATGTTTCCGATGGCGGCATTGCTGTCGCGCTGGCCGAAATGGCGATGGCGTCCGGCATCGGCGCGACCGTCCCCGGCCTGGTCCGGACCGATCCGATCCCGGTCTGGTTCGGCGAGGATCAGGGCCGCTATCTCTTGACGCTGTCGGTCGATCCGCAGAGCGACGAATGGGATACTATTCGCGAACAGCAAAGCAAGCTCGGCATCTTTGCGCCGTGGATCGGCTCGACCGGCGGCGGCGAATTGAAACTCGGCGAGGCGCGTGCGATACCGATCAGCGAATTGACCGCAGCCCACGAATCCTGGTTTCCTCGCTTCATGGCAAATGAGGTCGTGGACCCGTGAGATGATCGAGTGGGGCCGTTTCGGTGTGGTTCATCCGCCATTTCGATCATATCTATGAGATCACGACCTGAACAAGGAATCCTCGCATGGCAATGGACGCGCACGACATCGAACGGCTGATCAAGGAAGGCATTCCGGACGCCAAGGTGACGATTCGCGACCTGGCCGGCGACGGCGACCACTATGCGGCCGAGGTGGTGGCCGAGAGCTTTCGCGGAAAAAGCCGCGTCCAGCAGCATCAGATGGTCTATGACGCGCTGAAGGGCAATATGGGCGGCGTGCTGCACGCGCTCGCCTTGCAGACCAGCGTGCCGGACTGAGTTCCCGCCCTCGTCACCTTTTCGCCGAGACGGCAATGATCGGCCCTGCCGGGTAGTTTCCACCGACGATCATCCTCTCGCCATTCGACAGCGCCGAAACCACTCCGTCGAAGAAAAGCGCGTTGGGACAATGCAGCGCATCACGGAACAGGCGTGCAAAGCTGCCGAGACTGACTTGCGAGCGTGAGATCGCCAGCACGATCGTGTTTTCGTCACGCACGCCAACGCCGTTACGAATGTAACGCGACGTGCCGTTCGCCTCGAAGCGAGGATGAGGCCGGCCGTCGATCACCAGCATCGGTCCGGATTGCGTGGCGAACGCCACATCCGGCTTCGCGGCGGCATAGGCGTTCGTTTCCATGATCGCCGCCTTGCCGTCGTTGCGGACCAAGAACACGCCATTCGGCTGCAAGAAGAAATTGCCTTCGCCGTCAGCGAGGTTGAGCGGCGCCTTCTCCTGGCCATCCTCAATAAGAAGGCCGACCGGCGTCAGGTCCTCATGATACATGCCAGCGTTCATGGCGAGCAGCACCGGCCTGCCCTCGCCCGACATCGCCTTGTCGAACTTTTCCAGCGAGCCGAAGGCTTTGCCGTCGTCGCCGGCGTGCAAGACGCCGGTGTCATAGGCGCGAAGATCGATCTCGCAGACGATGTATGGAACTGTCTCAAAGCTAAGATCGCGGCATGGTCCGGGCAGCTCGTAGCCGATAACGACAGGCGGGTGTTCCGATGGCCTCCGCCACCAGATAGAGGCAAGCACAATGAGCAGAACACCAATCAGGAACGCCGCGCTATATCGCCTTCTCATCGCTTCCCTGGGAAAATAGCTGCCCGATGCTCTTGGCCCAATATCAGGCCATCCTTTGCGCCATTTGCGTGACGATGCGGCAAACGTCTTGTTTCAGGCAACCTATGGGTTTATTTGAAGGGTATGTTTCGAGCCTGGCTCCCGCGGGCATGAAAGGATTCTCTATGAGCGGTATCAACGACTACATCGACAGCGAGGTGAAGGGCAACGAAGTCGTTCTCTTCATGAAGGGCACGCCCGGTTTCCCGCAATGCGGTTTTTCCGGTCAAGTCGTGCAGATCCTCGACTACATCGGCGCCGACTACAAGGGCGTGGACGTGCTGACCTCGGCCGAGCTGCGGCAAGGCATCAAGGAATACTCAAACTGGCCGACGATCCCTCAACTCTACGTCAAGGGTGAGTTCGTTGGCGGCTGCGACATCATCCGCGAGATGTTCCAGGCAGGCGAATTGCAGACGTTCCTCGTCGAAAAGGGCGTGAGCGTCAAAGGCGCAGCCTGAATTCTGTTGTGCATGATCCTTCCGGAAGTCGGTTCCCGACTTTCGGGGACTTGCGCTAAACGCCGGGCCAGCCCCCATCTCGGCAGACTAATTACCCCCGGTGTCGGGGCACAAGACGAATGAAGGCGCCGGCGCACCGGCGCTTTTTCGTTTGAAGATCGGACTTTGCCGTGGATCAGCATGCACAAGCGCCGCAACAGGCAAGCACCTTGCCTATTCCGCGCTGGGAGTTCATAGCGCTGTGCGCGGCATTGATGGCGCTCAACTCGCTGGCCATCGACATCATGCTCCCGGCGCTGCAGCAAATCGGCGCCTCGCTGGGCGTGAAAAATGAAAACCACCGCCAATACGTGATTGCCGCTTACATTCTGGGCTTTGGCGGCGGACAGCTGTTCTTCGGCCCGATCTCGGACCGATTTGGACGCCGTGCTCCACTCGTCGTCGGACTGGTGATCTATGTCGCGGCAGCGGCTGCGGCGGCAATCGCGCCGACATTCGCCACCCTTATCCTGTGCAGGGTTGTGCAAGGTATCGGCGCCGCGGCCACACGCGTCATCGCCGTCTCGATCGTGCGCGACACGTTCGACGGCCGGCGCATGGCCGAAGTCATGTCGCTGATCTTCATGGTGTTCATGGCCATTCCGGTGGTGGCGCCCGGCATCGGCCAATTCATCATGCTGTTCGCGACCTGGCACGTGATCTTCATCACCATGGCGGCAGGGGCGCTGATCGTGTCGGCGTGGGCACTGCTGCGCCTACCCGAAACACTGCATCCCGAACACCGCAGGCCGCTAACTGCCGAATCCATCATCGGCGGCTTCCGCATCGTGCTGACCAATCGCATGGCACTTTGCTACGCCTTCGCCAGCACTTTTGCCTTCGGCGCGATGTTCGGCTTCATCAACTCGGCGCAGCAGATCTACGTCGGCGTCTTTGGCGTCGGCGAGATGTTCCCGGTGATTTTCGCAGGGATAGCCGGCGTGCTCGCCTTTTCGAATTATCTGAATTCGCGCCTTGTCGGCCGTATCGGCATGCGCCGTCTGTCGCAGAGCGCACTGCTCTTGTTTCTGGCCATCAGCCTCGCCTGGCTGGTTGTTTCCATCCAAATGAAGATGCCGCTCTGGCTTTTCATCGCCTTCTTTGCTTGCGCGATGGTCCCGTTCGGCGCACTTGGCGCGAATTTCAACGCACTCGCCATGGAGCCGCTCGGCCAACTGGCTGGCACCGCATCGTCCATTCTGGGTTTCATGCAGACCTTCCTCGGCGGCCTGCTCGGCACGCTGATCGGTCAAGCCTTCAACGGCACGGTGACGCCCTTGGCCGCCGGATTCTGCAGCGTGTCGCTTGGCGCGTTGGTGATGGTGCTGATCGCCGAACGCGGTAAGTTCTTCCAGCCGCAGAACCCGCCGGTCTAGATCTTTGTTTTTGCGCAATTCCCCAGGGAAAGATCAGCCGTAGAATTGCGTGCCGGTTGGAGTTGTCCATGTCGTGCGAACACATCAGCTCGGCGCCATGATCCTCGACGAGCTTCTTTCACCCTGCGCATCGCGCATGATCCCCGGCAAGCCTACTCCGCCCAGAGCTCGCGTCGCAGTTCGCGCCAGCTTTCCTTGTCCGGCGCGGCGATGATGCCGCCATCGACATGCGAAGGCAGATAGGGGCCGCCGTCGAACCGTGCCGCATAACCACCTGCCTCGGCATGGATCAGCACACCGGCCAGATGATCCCACGGCATCAGCTTGTTGTAGACGGCGAAATGGCCATAGCCGCTCGCCAACAGCCGATATTCATGAGCCGCGCAGCGATAGGCGAACTGCGACAGGCACTTTGTCTGGTTACGCGCCAGCCGGGATCGTTCCGGCTCGGGTAGATACTGCCAGGAGACCGCACCGGTCATTGCCGAAATCGGCACAGGCTTGGCGACATGCACCTTCTCCAGAGTGCCGTGCGCATGCCGTATGTGGCTGCCAGCACCCTTGGCACCGATCAGCCAGTCCTTGCCGACGGGATCGTGAATGATGCCGGCGACTGTCTCGCCCCTCACCACGACACCGAGCATGACGCCAAACAGCGGCACACCGGAGGCGAAGTTGAAGGTGCCGTCGACCGGATCGATGACGAAGGCGAGATCGGCTTCACCGAGGCCCTGGAGCAGCGCCGGATCGTCGGAACAGGCCTCTTCGCCCACGATCATCGCCTTGGGGTAGCGCTCACGCAGCCTGACGGTGATGAGCCGCTCGGCATTCACGTCGGCCTCCGTCACCAGGTCGGCTGCCGAGGTTTTCTGGCGGACCTCGCCCTCATCCAGCCGGCGAAAGCGCGGCATGATCTCGGCAATGGCAGCGTCGGACAGAAGGTTGGCAAGCCAGTCGATCGCGGTGTCGTCAAATGTCATCGGAAATGTCTTGCCTTATGGTGAGGGTCTCGTTGAGGACGGCGAAATCGAACAGCTTTCTGTCGAGCAGATGCGAGGGCCGCACATTGGCCATGGCATGGATCATCGTGTCCTTGCGGCCGGGCATGCGCTTTTCCAGGTCGTCGAGCATCGCCTTCATCGCATTGCGCTGCAAGCCATCCTGGCTGCCGCACAGATCGCACGGGATGATCGGGAATTTCATGGCGCTGGCGAATTTTTCGAGATCGGCCTCGGCACAATAGGCAAGCGGCCGCAGCACCATGACGTCGCCGTCGTCATTGAGCAGTTTTGGCGGCATGGCGGCGAGCCGCCCGCCATGGAACAGGTTCATGAAAAAGGTTTCAAGTATGTCCTCGCGGTGATGTCCGAGCACCAGCGCCGAGCAACCTTCCTCCCGCGCGATGCGGTAGAGATGGCCGCGCCTGAGCCGCGAGCACAGCGAACAGTAGGTACTGCCCTGGGGCAGCTTGTCGGTGACCACCGAATAAGTGTCCTGATATTCGATGCGGTGCGGGATGGCGTATTTATCGAGATAGTCGGGCAATATGTGTTTGGGAAAATGGGGCTGGCCCTGGTCGAGATTGCAGGCCAACAGCTCGACCGGCAGCAGCCCGCGCCATTTGAGGTCGAGCAGCAAAGCGAGCAGGCCGTAGGAATCCTTGCCGCCCGACAAGGCAATCAGCCAGCGATCGCCTGGCCTCACCATCGAAAAATCGTCGACCGCCTGACGGGCGAGACGCAGCAGCCGTTTGCGCAGCTTGTTGAACTCGACGGAGGACGGCACATCGGCAAACAGCGGATGAAAGCCGCCTGCGGCATCGGCGATCGGCTCGAGTGTTTCTGGCAGCATGTTCATGGCGCGTCGGGCTCAATATCCTTGTTGCTGCCCGGATTAGCGCATCGGCCCTAAAATCGAAATCGATTTTCGGATATCCAAAAGAAAAGGCCGCCTCGACGGCGGCCTTCGGTGGTGTGGCAGATGAAGAAATCGATCAGCGCGAATAGAATTCGACGACCAGGTTCGGTTCCATCTGCACGGCGAAGGGGACATCCGACAGGCCGGGGATGCGCCCGAAGGTCGCGGTCATCTTGTTGTGGTCGACCTCGATGTAGTCAGGCACGTCGCGCTCGGCCAAGCCTACCGATTCCAGGACGATCACCAGTTGCTTCGACTTTTCGCGCACTTCGATGACATCGCCCGGCTTGCAGCGGTACGAGCCGATGTTGACGCGCTTGCCGTTGACATTGATGTGGCCGTGATTGACGAACTGGCGAGCGGCAAAAATGGTCGGCACGAACTTGGAACGGTAGACGACCGCGTCGAGACGCGATTCGAGCAGGCCGATCAGGTTCTCCGAGGTGTCGCCCTTGCGGCGATCCGCCTCTTCATAGACCTTGCGGAACTGCTTCTCCGAAACGTCTCCGTAGTGACCCTTAAGCTTCTGCTTGGCACGCAGCTGCAGGCCGAAATCGGAAAGCTTGCCTTTGCGGCGCTGGCCGTGCTGGCCGGGACCATATTCGCGCTTGTTGACCGGGGACTTCGGACGGCCCCAGATGTTTTCGCCGAGACGGCGGTCGATCTTGTATTTCGCGGATTCGCGCTTGCTCATCGCATTCCCTTTCAAAACAATACACCCGGAACCTCATGGTCCGGGTGAAGGAAACGCGCCCTCCTCTGGCCCCCGTTTTCGAGACCTGACAGGGTTCTCCCACGCAACGCGGCGGAAAACCCACGGGACACGTCATTTACAAGACCCGGGAAAATAGAGAGCTTCCCAAACGTCTTGCGCACATAAAGAAACCACCGGGCGTTGCGGCCCGGTGTTGGTGGGCTGATTAAACGGAGATTCAACCGGTGTCAAGCTCGCGGCTGGCGTCGGTGATTGCGAGCGGATACGGCCCAAGTGCCGCGGCTATCAAACCATCGAATCGGAACCGGGCCTTCCTGCGGGCGCGGACGAGCGGCTAGTGTTTCGATTTCTTCTCCGGCAGGCCCTTACGCTTGGTCTCGGCGAATTCCTCGAGCTGTTTTTCGCTCATGGATTTGTACATTCCCTTCGAAGCGCCTTTGAGCTCGCTCTTCTTGGTCTCGCCACGCTTGGCGGACAATGCCGCGCCGGCGGCTTTCTGCTGGGCCTTTGATGTGGCTGGCATGATCGTTTCTCCTGTTGCCAATAGGAGAAAACGTATCGGTCGGGATGATGTTCCTAAATATCAGGAAATCGCCAGCCCAAACCCCTGCATCAGGCGGCGAGTCGGAAAATCAACCCTCTTTGAGGTGAAGACAGCAAGATCGGCGCCTTCCGGCAGCGCCTCGCCGCGATTCCTGCCCTCGGTGTCAACGAGCAGCGAGAGCGCCCGTCGCGCGATCGCTTCGGCGGGATCGAGCCAATCGACCGGCCAAGGTGCCGTCTTGCGCATGCGGTTGGCCAGAAAAGGATAATGGGTGCAGGCAAGCACGACGATGTCGGTCCGCAGCGCGTCATGCTCGACGAAGCATGGTGCGATCTCGGTGCGCACGGCCTCTTCGTCGACAAAGCCCTCGCGCATATAGACCTCGGCCAGTCCCGCCAGGCTGTCGCTGCCAACCAGGCGGACATGGCATTTCTGGGCCCATTTGCTGATCAGATCGCGCGTATACTGACGCTTGACGGTGCCGGGCGTCGCCAGCACCGAAACAAGCCCGGAGCGCGTGCGTTCAGCCGCCGGCTTGATCGCCGGCACCGTGCCGACGAAAGGATGGCCGGGAAATCTTTCGCGCAGCGCATCGATGACCAGCGTCGAGGCGGTGTTGCAGGCGATGACCGAAATGGCCGGCGAAAAACGGTCGAGCAGCTTGCCGAACAGCTCCAATATATGCGCCCTCAGTGCTGGTTCCTCCCAGGCGCCATAAGGGAACGCCGCGTCGTCGGCGACATAGACGAAGCGACGGTCGGGCATCAGCACGCGCGCTTCGCGCAACACCGTCAGGCCGCCGAGGCCGGAATCGAACATCAGGATCGGGCGGGCGCTTGAGGGATCGGTCATTGTCATCGTTTACGAGAGAAATCTGCGATTAGGAGAGGAGGTCGAGAGGAGGTCGAGAGGAGGCTCGGACCTCGGCAGGAAGATGGTTACACATCCGAAGAATCCATCATTCTGAATGATGGACCACTCCAAATAACATTCGGTTACTTATGGTTAAGTCTAGTCTTTGGGTTAAGCCTAGTCTTTGTCTTTCGCCTTAGCGGCGCGTGCCGCTGCCGCCGGAAGCCGTCTTGGATCATCGCCAGGCGATCCGTCGCCGCGCGGCATGGCCGGCGAGAACCTGTCCAGCGATGATATTATACCGCGCAGCACCTTGAGCTCCTGCTCGGCGAAGCCGGCACGCGTCAGCACCGCGCGCAGATTGTCGACCATCTTCGGCTTCTTCGGCGCCGGGCGGAAATAGCCGCGCGCCTCGAGCGCGCCTTCCAGATACGCGAACAGGCCGTGCAACTGTTCCTTGGTCGCCGGCATCATGCCAGGGCTGGAAAAATTGGTTTTCGTTTCATCTTCCAAACCCGACTTCATCCATTCATAGGACATCAGCAGGGCCGCCTGGGCGATGTTGAGCGAAGAGAAGGCGGGATCGACCGGGAAGGTGACGATCTCGTCGGCCAGGCCGACCTCGTCATTATAGAGCCCGAACCGCTCGCGGCCGAACAGGATGCCGGTGCGCTGCCCGGCTTGCTGGCGTGCTCTCAGCGCCCTGCCCGCCTCGACCGGTCCGCGCACCGGCTTGAAATTATCGCGCGCGCGCGCCGTGGTGGCGAAGACGAAGTTCAGGTCGGCAACCGCCGAGCCCAGATCGTCAAAGACCGTGACGGCATCGATGACATGGTCGGCGCGGCTCGCGGCAGCGCGCGCCTTCTCGCTTGGCCAGCCGTCGCGCGGATTGACGAGGCGCAGTTCGGCAAGCCCAAAGTTCGCCATGGCGCGCGCGACCATGCCGATGTTCTCGCCGAGCTGTGGCTCGACGAGGATGATCGCCGGGCCTGCGGCAGGAGGGATGTCGTTGCTGGCTTGCATGATGTCAATGAACTGCTGTTTGCGGCATTTCAGCGTCCCCTGCCATATCCGGCCGCGAAAATGAAGCTTTCACAAAGAGCGGCCGATGGCGGTGGTCGAGCCAGGCCACGCGGATCGCCGTTTGCGCGGCCAAAAATGCTTTGATATACGGGCCGCATCCCCGGCCGAAGCCATGCGGGCAAGGCCGTTCCGATCCCCAACAATGAGGCATTCTTTCCATGGCGAAGATCAAGGTGGCGAACCCGGTCGTCGAACTCGACGGCGACGAGATGACCCGCATCATCTGGCAGTTCATCAAGGACAAGCTGATCCACCCCTATCTCGACCTCAAGCTTGAATATTACGACCTCAGCGTCGAACACCGCGACGCCACCAACGACCAGGTGACCATCGATTCGGCCAACGCCATCAAGAAGCATGGCGTCGGCGTGAAATGCGCAACGATCACGCCCGACGAGCAGCGCGTCGAGGAATTCAAGCTGAAGAAGATGTGGAAGTCGCCGAACGGCACGATCCGCAACATCCTCGGCGGCACCATCTTTCGCGAGCCGATCATCATGAAGAACGTGCCGCGGCTGGTGCCCGGCTGGACCAAGCCGATCATCGTCGGCCGTCATGCCTTCGGCGACCAGTACCGCGCCACCGACTTCCGCTTTCCCGGCAAGGGAAAGCTGACGATCAAGTTCGTCGGCGAGGACGGCAGGGTGATCGAGCATGAGGTGTTCGATGCGCCGGCCGCCGGCGTCGCCATGGCCATGTACAATCTCGACGAGTCGATCCGCGAATTCGCCCGCGCCTCGCTGAATTACGGCCTGCTGCGCAATTATCCGGTCTATCTCTCGACCAAGAACACCATCCTCAAGGCCTATGACGGCCGCTTCAAGGACATCTTCCAGGAAGTCTACGAGGCCGAGTTCGAAGCCGAATTCAAGGCGAAAAAGATCTGGTACGAGCACCGGCTGATCGACGACATGGTCGCCTCCAGCCTGAAATGGTCGGGCGGCTATGTCTGGGCCTGCAAGAACTACGATGGCGACGTGCAGTCGGACACGGTGGCGCAAGGTTTTGGGTCGCTCGGCCTGATGACCTCGGTGCTGATGACGCCGGACGGCAAGACGGTGGAGGCGGAGGCCGCGCACGGCACCGTTACCCGCCACTATCGCCAGCATCAGAAGGGCGAGGAAACCTCGACCAATTCGATCGCCTCGATCTTCGCCTGGACGCGCGGCCTCGCCCATCGCGCCAAGCTCGACGACAACGCCGACCTGAAGCGTTTTGCCGAGACGCTCGAAAGGGTCTGCATCCAGACCGTCGAGGCCGGCTTCATGACCAAGGACCTGTCGCTGCTGATCGGCCCCGACCAGCCATGGCTTTCGACCACCGGCTTCCTCGACAAGATCGACGAGAATCTGCAGAAGGCGATGGCCTGACGGCCAAAACCCGGCAACATCGAAGGCTCCGAGAGGAGCCTTCTTCTTAAGGCGAACAACGAGAGCGGAAGAAGGGTGATCGATGACCAAGCCGATCCTCTACGGGGCGGAGTACAGCGTCTACGTGCGCATCGTCCGCCTCGCGCTCGAGGAAAAGGGCATCGACTACGAGCTCGTGCCGGTTGATGTCTTCGCGGCTGAAGGCATTCCCGGCTGGTATTTCGAGCATCATCCGTTTGGGCGCATCCCGGCCTTCGAGCATGACGGCTTTCGCCTGTTCGAAGCGAGCGCGATTGCGCGCTATGCCGACGAAGCGTTTAGTGGGCCGGCTTTGCAGCCGGTTGAGGTTCGGCCTCGCGCAACCATGAACCAGCTCATCGGCATGCTCGACGCCTATGCCTATCGGGCGATGGTCTGGGATGTCGCTGTCGAGCGGCTGGAGAAGACGGCGCCTGACGAGGCTTTGATCGCCGCCGGACTTCGGCAGGCGAGAACTGTGCTTCGCGTGCTCACATCACTGAAAGCCGCCGGGCCGTGGCTGCTGGGCGAGCAATTGACGCTGGCCGATTTGCACGCGGCACCGATCATCGGCTACTTCGTCAAGGCCGCCGAAGGGCGCAAGCTGCTGGCCGAATTTTCCGATATTCTGGCCTGGTGGGACCGCATCGCTCAGCGTCCAAGCTTTTCCGGACCCGAAAAGGCAGGGTGAGGCGAATGGCAGCCGCTCATTCGGGAAGGTAGATTTCCGCCTTCATGAAGGTCTTCGCACGACCTTCGATCAGCACACGATCTCCAGCCAGGTCGCACAGCAAATGCCCGCCGCGCTGCGAGCATTGGAATGCCGACAGATGCGTCTTGCCGAGTTTTTCAGCCCAGTAAGGCACCAGCGTCGCATGAGTGGAGCCAGTCACCGGATCCTCAGGAATGCCCGCCCCAGGCACGAAATAACGCGAGACGAAATCATGGGCTCGCCCAGGCGCGGTAATGACCAAGCCAAGAGGATGAAGGGTTCCGATCCTGAGCAGATCGGGAACGAATGACCGTACGGACGACTCGTCGGCAAGCTCGACAAACAGGTTTTCGAAATTGCGGAAGCTCGCAACCGGACGCAGGGGAAATATCTCTTGCAGCGCCGGCGTTAACTCCACGCCGAGCGGCTGCGGCGGAAAACACGGCAGATCGAGCTGGTAGGCACCTTCCCGCTGCGAAACCCGCAACTCACCTACCCGCGTGGCAAAGGCCATGTCGCCAGGCACATTGTGTTCCGCGGCCAATACATGGGCGGTCGCAAGAGTAGCATGGCCACAGAAGTCGACTTCATGAACCGGCGTGAACCAGCGCAAATCCCAACCCTTGCCATTCGGCCGCGCAAACGCGGTTTCAGCAAGGTTGTTCTCGTTTGCGATGGCCTGCATCACATCGTCCGATAGCCAGTCCGCCAAAATGAGAACGGCAGCAGGGTTGCCCTGGAAAGCCCGTTCGGCAAAAGCGTCGACTTGATACATAGTCAACGTTGCCACATCATCCCCGCTGCCACTTCGGCCTCGCGTTACCGGTGCAGGTTCACGCAGCTTCCAGCGCCGCCTTCACCGCAGCAATCGCATCCTCGGCCTTCGAGGCATCCGGGCCACCGGCCTGGGCCATGTCAGGCCGGCCGCCGCCGCCCTGCCCGCCCAAGGCCGCGGACGCCACGCGCACCAGATCGACGGCGCTAAAGCGGCCGGTCAGGTCGTCGGTGACGCCGACCACGACGCTGGCCTTGTTGTCCTCGCCGGCGCCAACGAAGACGACGATGCCGGAGCCGAGCGACTTCTTGCCGGCATCGGCCAACGGCTTCAGATCCTTCGGCGAAACGCCGGACACCGCCTTGCCGAGGAAACCGACACCGGCAATGGTTTCGTTTTCCGCAGGCACGCCGGATGGCGAGCGGTCGCCCAGCGCCAGCTTCTTGCGCGCTTCGGTCAGTTCCTTCTCGAGCCTCTTGCGCTCATCGAGCAGCGCCTCGACGCGGGCCGGCACGTCGGCCGGCGAAATCTTCAACGTGGCAGCGACCGCCTTCAGCCGTTTGTCCTGCTCGTCCAGATGCTTTCTGGCCGCCTCCCCGGTCAACGCCTCGATACGGCGCACGCCGGCGGCGACAGCGCTGTCCGACACGACGCGCACCAGACCGATATCGCCGGTCGCCCTGACATGCGTGCCGCCGCAGAGCTCGACCGAATAGGGCCGGTTGGCCTTGGCGCCATGCAGGCCCGTACCCATCGAAACGACGCGCACTTCGTCGCCGTACTTCTCGCCGAACAGCGCCATGGCGCCCTCGGCAATGGCATCGTCGACAGACATCAGCCGCGTCGACACCGGGCTGTTCTGGACGACGATCTCGTTCGCCATCCGCTCGACCTCCTCGAGTTCGTCAGGCGAAATCGGCTTGTTATGCGAGATGTCGAAGCGCAGACGCTCGGGCGCGACCAGCGAGCCCTTCTGCGCGACATGGGTGCCCAGCACCTCGCGCAGCGCCTCATGGATCAGATGCGTGGCGGAATGGTTCGCGCGCAACCTGGAGCGGCGCGCATGGTCGACCTTCAGCTCGACGGTTGCGCCCGTGCTGACCGTGCCGCTGACCACCTTGCCGAGATGCACGAAAAGCCCATCGGCCTTCTTCTGCGTATCGGAGATCTCGATCGAGAACCCTTCGCCTGAAATGACGCCGGTATCACCCATCTGGCCACCGGACTCGCCATAGAACGGCGTCTGGTTGACGACCACGGCAACGGCGTCGCCCTTGGCCGCGCTGTCGACGGTCTTGCCGTCCCTGACCAGCGCCTGGATGAGGCCTTCCGCCTGCTCGGTCTCGTAGCCGAGGAACTCGGTGGCGCCGGCCGTCTCGCGCACCGGGAACCACACCGTTTCGGTCGCGGCCTCGCCGGAACCAGCCCAGCTCTTACGCGCCTCGGCCTTCTGCTGTTCCATCGCATTGGTGAAGCCGGCAAGATCGACCGAGATGTTGCGCTGACGCAGCGCGTCCTGCGTCAGGTCGAGTGGAAAGCCATAGGTGTCGTAGAGTTTGAAGGCTGTCTCGCCATCCAGCATGTCGCCGGCGCCCAGTCTTTCCGTCGCCTCCGAAAGCAGGCCCAAGCCGCGCACCAGGGTCTTGCGGAAACGGGTTTCTTCAAGCTTCAGCGTCTCGGTGATCATCTGTTCGCCGCGCAGCAGTTCCGGGTAGGCCTGGCCCATCTCGCGCACCAGCGCCGGCACCAGCCGCCACATCAGCGGATCGCGGGCACCGAGCAACTGTGCGTGGCGCATGGCGCGGCGCATGATACGGCGAAGCACATAGCCGCGACCTTCATTGGACGGCAGCACGCCGTCGGCCACCAAAAAGCAGGACGAACGCAAATGGTCGGCGATGACGCGGAACGAGGCGACGGTGTCTGCATCCGGGCCGCGGCCGAGCGCGGATGACGCAGCGTCGATCAGGTGACGGAACAGGTCGGTCTCGAAGACGCTTTCCACCCCCTGCAGAATGGAGGCCATGCGCTCGAGCCCCATGCCGGTGTCGATCGACGGGCGCGGCAGATCGATGCGCTCGTCCTTCGTCACCTGTTCATACTGCATGAATACCAGGTTCCAGAATTCGAGGAAACGGTCGCCATCCTCCTCGGGGCTGCCGGGAGGGCCACCCCAGATGTGCTCGCCACGGTCGATGAAGATCTCCGAGCACGGCCCACAAGGTCCGGTGTCGCCCATTGCCCAGAAATTGTCCGAGGTCGGAATGCGGATGATGCGATCGTCGGAAAAGCCGGCGATCTTCTTCCAGAAGCCGGCGGCCTCGTCATCGGTGTGATAGACGGTGACCAGCAGCTTGTCCTGCTTCAGCCCGAACTCCTTGGTGATCAGATTCCAGGCAAGCTCGATGGCGCGTTCCTTGAAATAGTCGCCGAATGAGAAATTGCCGAGCATCTCGAAGAAGGTCAGGTGGCGCGCCGTGTAGCCGACATTGTCGAGGTCGTTGTGCTTGCCGCCGGCGCGCACGCTCTTCTGGGCGGTCGTGGCACGCGAATAGGGCCGCTTTTCCAGGCCGGTGAAGACATTCTTGAACTGCACCATGCCGGCATTGGTGAACATCAGCGTCGGGTCGTTGCGCGGCACCAGCGGGCTCGACGCGACGACCTCATGACCCTCCTTGCGGAAATAGTCGAGGAATGTCGACCGGATCTCGTTCACGCCACTCATGAATAATACTGCCTTCTGGAGAGAACCGCCGGCCCGGCCGACGGTAAATGGACTCTTCGTTTTAGAAGATCGATTGGGCCTTTTAGCGATCACGCCGCAGCCTGTCCAGAAACACGGAATTGGGCCAACTTGCGGGCTTGCAGGTCATCGGCGCCACCGCTGAAACGCAAACCGCCGGCGCTAGGCCGGCGGTTTGAAACGCAACAATACAGAACTCGATTACATAAGCTGGAGGTGATGAACCGGGATTATGGCCAAACTCTGGCCACCACTGAGGCCTTACATCGCGCCAGCTTCATCCTCGAAACCATCGTCGCCGCCTTCGGAACCACCATTCTCGAGGAATTTCTCCGCGATCAGCCCGGCATTCTGCCGCAGTGCCAGTTCGATCTCGCGCGCCGTATCGGGATTGTCGCGCAGGAACAATTTGGCGTTCTCACGGCCCTGGCCGAGACGCTGCGAATTGTAGGAAAACCAGGCGCCCGACTTCTCGACCACGCCCGCCTTGACGCCGAGGTCGACCAGCTCGCCGGTCTTGGACACGCCCTCGCCATACATGATGTCGAACTCGACCACCTTGAAGGGCGGCGCCAGCTTGTTCTTGACCACCTTGACGCGGGTCTGATTGCCGACGACCTCGTCGCGGTCCTTGACCGAGCCGATGCGGCGAATGTCGAGGCGCACCGAAGCATAGAATTTCAGCGCGTTGCCGCCGGTCGTGGTCTCGGGCGAACCGAACATGACGCCGATCTTCATGCGGATCTGGTTGATGAAGATGACCATGGTGTTGGAGCGCGAGATCGAGGCGGTCAGCTTGCGCAGCGCCTGGCTCATCAGCCGGGCCTGCAGGCCGGGCAGCGAATCGCCCATCTCGCCCTCGATTTCGGCCCGCGGCGTCAGCGCCGCGACCGAATCGACCACCAGCACGTCAATGGCGCCGGAACGCACCAGCGTGTCGCAGATCTCCAGCGCCTGCTCGCCGGTATCAGGCTGCGAGATCAGGAGGTTTTCGAGATCGACGCCGAGCTTGCGGGCATAGACCGGGTCAAGCGCATGCTCGGCATCGACGAAGGCGCAGATGCCGCCCTTCTTCTGGGCTTCGGCCACCGTGTGCAGCGCCAGCGTCGTCTTGCCCGAGCTTTCCGGCCCATAGATCTCGACGATGCGGCCGCGCGGCAGACCGCCGACGCCAAGCGCGATGTCGAGACCGAGCGAGCCGGTCGGCACCGTTTCGATCTCGACGACCTGCTCGTTTGCGCCGAGCCGCATGATCGAGCCCTTGCCGAAAGCACGCTCGATTTGCGACAGCGCCGCATCCAGAGCCTTTGATTTGTCCACTGCCTTGTCCTCTACAAGCCGCAAAGAATTCTGAGCCATGATACATCACCCCTTGGTCGTCAATGAAGGCCGGACAATCCGTAATCCTTCTTAATTTGTACCTTATTTGTTCTTGTTTGGCAAGAGGCATCAAATAGCTGAAAAACAAACGATATCCGTATTTGTTCTTTTTTTGTTTCGCATTTTTCGGCTCGGATGTATCCCGCACCCTCTGCGGGATCGTGCTGCCATCTTCCGAATCGCGCCGTAGGTTGCCGGGTTGCGCCGGACAACCTAGTCTCCACCCGAGCAATCAGCAAAGGTCATCTCGCCGGCATGATGAAGTCGCCGACAATCCTGGCCGTAGGCGGCGCCTATGTAGACCGACGAGGCCAGGTCCCGGGCGCCTTCGTGCCGGCGGCGTCAAATCCCGGCACGATGCGCGAGGATGTCGGCGGCGCCGTCTTCAATGCCTTGCGCAGCGCCGTGCGCCGCGGCATTTCAGGCTCGCTGCTTTCGGTGCGCGGCGGCGATGTTCTGGCCGACACGGTTTCGCGCGCCATCCATGCCGCCGGCATTGCCGATCTGTCCGCGGTGTTCCTCGATCGCGCGACGCCGAGCAACACGATGCTGGTCGACGGCGACGGCGCGCTGATCATCGGCCTTGCCGACATGGCGCTTTATGACCTGGCGCTTGCCAAGCAGATCCGCCGCGCCAAGGTGCGCGAGGCGATCGGCACTGCCGATGCGGTCCTGTGCGACGCAAACCTGCCGTCGACGGCGTTGGAGCGGCTGGTAGCGCTTGCCGCCGGCAAGCCGGTCTTCGCCCTCGCCGTCTCACCTGATAAGGCGGGGCGGCTCGCGCCGATGCTCGGCAGTCTGGCGATGGTCTTCATGAACCTGCGCGAGGCCGTCGCACTCGCCGATGTCGATACCGGCGCCGCGGCGCAAGATATCGTCGACGGCCTGAGGCGTGCGGGCCTCAGAGGCGGCGTGGTGACGGCAGATGACGGCCCGGTGCTGGGTTTCGACGAAGCCGGCGCCTTTTCGATCCTGCCGCCAGGAAAGATCGCGGACGGCGCCGCCGACGCGCTGGCGGGTGCAACGGTGGCTGCCCTGCTCAACGGCCTGATACTGCGCGCAGCACTGCGCGAAGGCGTTGCCGCGGCGATGCTTGCCATCGAGGGTACGGGGCTTGCGCCGGCTTTCACGGCTGCGAGTTTTGCCGACGCGCTGACGCTTGTGCCCAAGGCGCGGGAAATTGCCAGCGGGGAGGCAACCTATTTGCCGGCCCGCAGCCCTGCCTCATAGGCCCGGCGCGCCCAGACCGCCATCTCGTCCGGATCATCGAAAGCACTGTCGGGAATGCTCCAATACGGCATCGAGACCAGCTTGCCATGCCTCGAGCCGGTATAAGCCCATTGCCGGCAGCCGGCCGCTTCGAATCCCGGCGCACTTTCCGCGTCGGCTTTCAGCAACATCTCGCCGCGCAGCACGATCGCAACGATGACGCCGTCGAAATAAATGCCCTTGCCGCCGAACAGTTTTCGTATGCTGACCGGGCCAAGCCCTTCGAAAAGCTCGGCGATGCGTTCATTGTCCATGCGTCGATCATGTCACCCGGATTTCCCCTTGTCATCGCCGCAACCGGCACCATCCTGACAAGTTGAAACCAATTTCGTCGGAGTTTTGTCATGCCGCTTCTGCTCAAAGGATCCTGCCGGTGCAATGCCGTCCGCTTCGAGGTGGAAAGCCACACGCCGGTGCCGTTCATGCTGTGCTACTGCTCGATCTGCCGCAAGCAGCAGGGCGGCGGTGGCTTTGCCATCAATCTCGGCGCCGATTTCGACACGCTGAAAATCAAGGGCAAGCGCAATCTTGGCGTCTATCAAGCCGAAATCGAGGACGATGAGCATCCGCAATGCGAGATCTCGTCAGGCGAGCGGAATTTCTGCCGGAAATGCGGATCGGCGCTGTGGCTCTACGATCCGACCTGGCCGGAGCTGGTACATCCCTTCGCCTCGGCGATCGACAGCGACCTGCCGAAACCGCCGGAGAAGGTGCACCTCATGCTGAAATACAAGGCGAACTGGGTCGAGCCCGAGATCGGCGAGAGCGACAAGGTTTTCGATGTCTATCCGGAAGAATCGATCGCCGGATGGCACAAACGAACGGAGATGTGGGTGGATTAGCATTTCTTCGCCCCGGAGAAGATGCCGGCAGGCAGATGAGGAGCGGCGCTAACTTGGAGAGGCTGGCGCTGCCCCTCATCCGGCCCTTCGGGCCACCTTCTCCCCGTAAACGGGGTGAAGGAAAGCTCAAGCCGAAGCGCGCGCCTCGGCCAAGGCCTTGAGGTCGGCCGGCTTCAATTCGACCGATTCGCCGCAGCCGCAGGCCGAGCTCTGGTTCGGGTTGCGGAAGGTGAAGCCGGTGCGCAGCGTCGTCTGCTCGAAATCCATCTCGGTGCCGAACAGGAAAAGCGCTGCCTCGGGCGCGACATAGACATGGGCGCCATCGCGCTCGATATGATCGTCCTTGGTGTTGGGTTCGGTCACCAGATCGACCGTATATTCCATGCCGGCGCAGCCGCCCTTCTTGATGCCAAGGCGAATGCCATGCGCATTCTCGCGGGTTGCAACGATCTCGCGAACCCGGTCAGCGGCCTTTTCGGTCATCGTGATGACGGCGAAGCGTCCCATCTTTTCTTTCTCCATTGCATGCAGGTTCAAGGCCTGCCGAATGATTCCTCACCTAAAATGGTGAAATTTTCTGCCTGGCGCAAGTACACCCATCAATACCAGCCCACCGCCACCTGCGCCTCTTCCGACATGCGATCGGGCGACCAGGGCGGATCGAAAGTCATGTTGACCTCGACGCCGGACACGCCTTCAACGGCGCCGACGGCGTTTTCGACCCAGCCCGGCATTTCGCCGGCCACCGGGCAGCCGGGCGCGGTCAGCGTCATGTCGATCTTGACCGAGCGGTCGTCCTCGATGTCGATCTTGTAGATCAGGCCGAGCTCGTAGATGTCGGCCGGGATTTCCGGATCATAAACCGTCTTCAACGCCGAGACGATGTCGTCGGTCAGCCGCGCCAATTCGTCGGCGGGAATGGACGAGGCGGAAACCAGCTCATTGGTTGCCGTTTCCGAAGTGGTCTCAGCGGCGCGGCCTGCATCATCCATGATCGTCACCCGAAAAACTTTCGCGCTTTTTCGAGCGCATCTGCCAAAGCGTCGACTTCGGCCCTGGTATTATACATGCCGAACGATGCCCTGCATGTGGAGGTTACGCCGAAGCGTTTCAACAGCGGCTGGGCGCAATGCGTGCCGGCGCGGACGGCAACGCCCTGCCGATCGATCACCATCGACACGTCGTGGGCATGAATGCCCTGCAACTCGAAGGAGATGATGGCGCCCTTATCCGGCGCGTCGCCGAAGATGCGCAGCGAATTGATGGCCCGCAGCCGCTGATGGGCATAATCCTTCAAATCGGCCTCGTGGGCGGCGATGCGCTCGCGGCCGATCTTTTCCATGTATTCCAGCGCAGCGCCGAGCCCGATCGCCTGGACGATCGGCGGCGTGCCGGCCTCGAAGCGGTGCGGCGGATCGTTGTAGGTGACGATGTCTTCAGTCACCTCCTCGATCATCTCGCCGCCGCCCATGAACGGGCGCATGCGCTCCAGCATATCCTTCTTGCCATAGAGCACGCCGATGCCCGAGGGACCGTAGACCTTGTGGCCGGTGAAGACGAAGAAATCGCAGTCGAGATCCTGGACGTCGATCGGCATATGCACGGCGCTCTGGCTGCCGTCGACCAGCACCGGAATGCCGCGCGCATGCGCGATACGGACGATCTCCTTGATCGGCGTCACCGTGCCCAGCGCATTCGACATGTGCGTGATGGCGACGAGCTTGGTGCGATCAGTTAGCCGCTTCTCGAACTCCTCGATGTGGAAGACGCCGAGATCGTCGACCGGCACCCAGACCAGCCTGGCGCCCTGGCGCTCGCGGATGAAATGCCACGGCACGATGTTGGAATGGTGCTCCATGATCGAAAGGACGATTTCGTCGCCCTCGCCGATGTTGGGCATGCCATAGCCGTAGGCGACCGTGTTGATCGCTGCGGTGGTGTTCGAGGTGAAGACGATGTTGTCGGTGCTCGGCGCGTTGAGAAATCTCTGTACTATCTTCCGCGCGTTCTCATAGGCATCGGTCGCGGCATTCGACAGGAAATGCAGGCCGCGATGGACGTTGGCGTATTCCTGGGAATAAGCGTGCTGGATGGTGTCGAGCACGACCTGCGGCTTCTGCGCCGAGGCGCCATTGTCGAGATAGACCAGCGGTTTGCCATAGACTTCCCGCGACAGGATCGGGAAATCGCGGCGGATCGCCTCGACGTCGTAGGGAATGTTTTCGACTTTTTGGTCCATCACAAGCTCTCTCGAAGCACCGCCTCATTCCGTCCAGCACCCCTCATCCGACCGAGCTTCGCTCGGCCACCTTCTCCCACAAGGGGAGAAGGTCAGGCGCTCACCCGTGCGCCACGAACCAGCCGTCGAGCCTCGTTTCCAGCGCCTCGACGATCGTTTCGTCGTCCAGATCCTCGATCACCTCGGCGACGAACGCCTTCACCAACAAGCCACGGGCCGACTTCTCGTCGATGCCGCGTGCCATCAGGTAGAATAGGTGGTTGTGGTCGATCTCGGTGACAGTGGCGCCATGGCCGCAGACGACGTCGTCTGCGAAGATTTCGAGCTCAGGCTTGGTCGAGAACTCGCCATCGTCCGACAGGAGCAGCGTGTTGCAGGCCATCTTGGCGTTGGTCTTCTGCGCATATTGGTGGACGTTGATGCGGCCCTGGAAGACGCCGCGCGCCTTGCCGGTGACCACATTGCGGATCACTTCCGTCGAAGTCGTATGCGGCACCGCATGGTCGAGGACCATGGTGACGTCGGTATGGGTGTCGCCAGCCAGCAGATTGATGCCGCGCAGCGTGAAATCGGCGCCTTCGCCTGTCGTCTTGACGACGACCTCCTGTCGCACCAGTTTGCCGCCGGCATTCATCACGAACAGCGTCAGCTTCGCACCCTTGCCGAGATGCGCCTTGAACTGGGCAAGATGCGTCGCCGTATCCGGCTGCTCCTGCACGATCAGCCACGTCACCTCGGCGCCCTCGCCGAGCAGAAGCTGGCTGACCGAGCTGACCAGTGCGGCGCCCTCACCCGTCTGGCGCTCGACGATGACGGCCTTGGCGCCGGCACCGACGCGCACAGTCAGGCGCACATGCGTCTGGCCGCCGGATTGCAGGTTCTGCAGTTCGATCGGCTTGTCCAGTTCGGTGCCGTCGGCGATATCGACAAAATAGCCGTCGGCGACAAACGCGGTGTTCAGCGCGCCGATCGCGTCATCGGCGCCATAGGTATCGAGCCCGGGCGCGATGCTGCCGTCAGTCAGTTTTTCCGACAGGCGCTGCACGGTAACGCCTTCGACCGCGGAAACCTTCGCACTCGACACGCCATTCAGCACCGGCAGAATGGCGGAGCCCTCAACGATCGGCGCAATGGCTTTCGGGGCGGCTGCGGGATCGAAGTCCGGAACCGAAGTCAGCAGGCGGCGCAGGTCGGTATAGTGCCAGGATTCGATGCGCCGCGTCGGCAGGCCGCCCTTGATCGCCTCGATGGCGTCATCGCGCTTCAGCATCACCGCGCCGTCGCCGGGCAGCAGCGACAGCCGGTCGCTGAAGGCGTCGATCAGCGCCGTTTCGGCCGGAGTTCGCTGGGGTTGAGTATGCATATTCATCAGTATCGCCTTGTTTGGCTTGCCTTCTTGGCCTTCTGGCATCTCACGCGGCTTGGCCGATCACGCCGGCATAGCCGTTGGCCTCGAGATCAAGCGCCAGCGACTTGTCGCCCGACTTGATCACCTGGCCCCTGTAGAGCACGTGCACGCTATCAGGCACGATATGTTGGAGCAGGCGCTGGTAGTGGGTGATGACGACGATGGCGCGGTCCGGCGAGCGCAGCGCGTTGACGCCGTCCGAGACGATCTTGAGCGCATCGATATCGAGGCCGGAATCGGTCTCGTCGAGCACGCAGAGCTTCGGTTCCAGCAGCTTCATCTGCAGGATCTCGGCGCGCTTCTTCTCGCCGCCGGAGAAGCCGACATTGAGCGGTCGCTTCAGCATCGCCATGTCCATGTTGAGCGAGGCCGCCGCCTCCTTCACCCGCTTCAGGAATTCCGGGATCTTCAGCGGCTCCTCGCCGCGCGCCTTGCGCTGCTCGTTCATCGCCACTTTCAGGAATTCCATCGTCGCCACGCCCGGTATCTCCATCGGATATTGGAACGCGAGGAAAATGCCCGCCGTGGCACGCTCGGCCGGGTCCATTTCGAGGATCGACTGGCCGTTATAGAGGATGTCGCCTTCGGTGACCTCATAGTCCTCGCGCCCGGCGAGGATGTAGGACAGCGTCGACTTTCCCGAGCCATTGGGGCCCATGATGGCGGCGACCTCGCCGGCTTTCACGGTCAGGTTCAGGCCGCGGATGATCTCGGTGCCGCCATCGACGATGCGTGCATGGAGGTTTTTGATCTCAAGCATTTGTCTTTTTCCTGAAAATTTTTGTCCGGTCAGCCGACCGAGCCCTCGAGGCTGATGCCGATAAGCTTCTGCGCCTCGACCGCGAACTCCATCGGCAGTTGCTGGATGACGTCCTTGACGAAGCCGTTGACGATCAGCGCGATCGCCTCTTCTTCCGGAATGCCGCGCTGCATGACGTAGAATTTCTGGTCCTCGGAGATCTTCGAGGTGGTGGCCTCGTGTTCGAACTGCGCCGTGGCGTTCTTGGCTTCCATGTAAGGCACGGTGTGCGCGCCGCACTGGTCGCCGATCAGCAACGAGTCGCAGTTGGTGAAGTTGCGGGCGTTGGTCGCCTTGCGATGCGCCGAGACCTGGCCGCGATAAGTGTTCTGCGAGAAGCCGGCGGCAATGCCCTTGGAGATGATGCGGCTCGACGTGTTCTTGCCGAGATGGATCATCTTGGTGCCGCTATCGACCTGCTGATAGCCGTTCGACACGGCGATCGAATAGAACTCGCCGCTGGAATCGTCGCCGCGCAGGATGCAGCTCGGATATTTCCAGGTGATGGCCGAACCGGTCTCGACCTGCGTCCACGAAATCTTCGAACGATGGCCACGGCAATCGCCGCGCTTGGTGACGAAATTGTAGATGCCGCCCTTGCCCTCGGCGTCGCCGGGGTACCAGTTCTGCACCGTCGAGTATTTGATCTCGGCATCGTCGAGCGCGATCAGTTCGACAACGGCGGCGTGAAGCTGGTTCTCGTCGCGCTGCGGCGCCGTGCAGCCTTCGAGATAGGAGACGTAAGCCCCCTCCTCGGCGATGATCAGCGTGCGCTCGAACTGGCCGGTATTCTTCTCGTTCATGCGGAAATAGGTCGACAGTTCCATCGGGCAGCGCACGCCCTTGGGCACGAAGACGAAGGAACCGTCGGTGAACACAGCGGAGTTCAGCGTGGCGTAGAAATTGTCGGAGGTCGGCACGACCGAACCGAGATATTTCTGCACCAGTTCCGGATGCTCGCGGATGGCTTCCGAGATCGAGCAGAAGATGACTCCAGCCTGCGCCAGCTCCTTTTTGAAGGTGGTGACGACGGACACGGAATCGAACACGGCATCGACCGCAACGCGGCCGGACTTATAGACATTGTCGCTGGGTTCCTCGAGTTCCGACGCATCGGTCTTCTGCACGCCGGCGAGGATTTCCTGTTCCCTCAGCGGGATACCGAGCTTTTCATAGACCCTCAACAGTTCGGGATCGACGTCGCTCAGCGATGTCGGTCCCGGCGTGCTCTTGGGCGCCGCGTAATAGTAGAGGTCCTGGAAATCGATCTTCGGATAATGGACGCGTGCCCACTTCGGCTCGTCCAGCGTCACCCAGCGCCGATAGGCCTCCAGACGCCATTCCAGCATCCAGGACGGCTCGTCCTTCTTCGCGGAGATGAAGCGGATAATGTCTTCGCTCAAGCCCTTGGGGGCCTTGTCCATCGCGATTTCGGTCTGGAATCCGTATTTATACTGGTCGACGTCGATCTTTCGGACCCGATCGATCGTGTCCTGCACAGCAGGCATATGCGTTCTCCATCCACGCCGGGGTCAAGGCCCGGCAGTTTTCAAACTATGGCACCGCGAAACGAGTACCCGTGGGCAATCAAGGCGGCGTAAGTTCCATATAGTGCGTTCCTGCCGGAAATTCACCCGGCCACCATGAAACGCACGGCTCTACCAGGCCGAAAGGCCTGCATCATTCTGCCGCACCCAGGCAGCTTCTTCCCTGCCTGCGCGGCGCGAGGCGATACCTGTCAGCGCGGCACGGAACAGTTCGATGTCCTCGGCGCCCGTTGCGTGGCCGATGGACACACGCAAAGCGCCAAGGCTGTCGCTGTGCCCCATGGCTTTCAGCACATGGCTCGGGCCGACCTTGCCAGACGAACAGGCCGATCCGGCCGACAGCGCGACGCCGGCCAGGTCGAAGGCGATCTGCGCCGTCTCGGCCTTGACGCCCGCAATAGCGAAGAATGTCGTATTGGCAAGCCTCGGCGCGCCGGTTCCGAAGATTTCCGCATCCGGGACCAGCGTTTTCACGATGGCCTCGATCTCGTCGCGGCGGCGACCAACCGCGTCGATGCTCTTCAATCCGGTCACGGCTTCCCGCGCCGCCGCGCCAAAACCGGCAATGCCTGCCAGGTTCTCGGTGCCGCCGCGATGGCCCTTTTCCTGGCCGCCGCCATTAATCAAAGGCTTCGGCATCATCAGGTCCGCGGCGGCAACGATGGCGCCGACGCCCTTGGGGCCGCCGATCTTGTGCGAGGACAGAATCAAATAATCCGCATAACCCGCCGACATGTCGATCGGAATGCGGCCCGCCGCCTGCACGGCGTCGACGACCAGGATGCCGCCCGCCGCCTTGACGATCTCGGCGACGCGGTCGATGGGCTGGATGACGCCGGTCTCGTTATTGGCGGCATGGATCGCCATCAGCGGCAGACCGTCCGCCTTGTCGTGACCGCCAAGTGCCGCCGTCAACGCGTCGAGCCTGACGACGCCGTCGGCGTCGACGCCGATGCGCGTCACCAGGGCTGCCGGAAACCGCCCGCCATTCAGCACACAAGGATGATCGGCTTCGCAGACATAGACCCTGCCCATACGGACAGTGCCGCGGCCCATCTGCCAATCCGGCGCCAGCAGCGTCGAGGCGGCTTCAGTCGCACCGGAGGTGAACACGACATGCTCGGCCCTGGCGTTGACCAGTGCTGCCACATCGCGCCTTGCATTCTCGATCAGCCGCCGTGCGGCGCGACCTTCGGCATGGACCGACGACGGGTTGGCGGCGGCATCGAGCGCGGCAACCATTGCCGCGCGCGCCGCGGCCCGCAGCGGCGCGCTGGGATTTTAGTCGAGATAGGCGCGTCTTCCGGCCATTTTCGTTTCGATCGGTCCCTTCAATAGCCATTCCACTGGGATAGCGCGTTATTTCCTTGAAATTGCAAGGCAAGCCGTCCTATTTACGCGACTTGCGGCGCGGGTGGCCGAGCCACGATTTTTTCGGCCATCCAGTTTTGAACAATTCTAAACTAGCTTCTAGAAAGACGCTCGCCCTGCGTCAAGGCCATAGGAAGAGTTGTTCCAGGCGCCGCGCATTCATATGCCATGTGGAGTATTTTATGCCTGAGGTCATTTTCACCGGTCCGGCCGGTCGCCTGGAGGGTCGCTATCAGCCTTCCAAGGAAAAGAGCGCGCCGATTGCCATCATCCTGCATCCGCACCCCCAGTTCGGCGGCACGATGAACAACAAGATCGTCTACGACCTCTTCTACATGTTCCAGAAGCGGGATTTCACTACGCTTCGCTTCAATTTCCGCGGCATTGGCCGCAGCCAAGGCGAATTCGACCACGGCACCGGCGAATTGTCGGATGCGGCCGCAGCGCTCGACTGGGTGCAGTCGCTGCATCCGGACTCCAAGAGCTGCTGGGTCGCCGGCTATTCCTTCGGTTCGTGGATTGGCATGCAGCTTCTGATGCGCCGGCCGGAGATCGAAGGCTTTATCTCGATCGCGCCGCAGCCCAACACCTATGATTTCTCGTTCCTGGCGCCCTGCCCGTCGTCCGGCCTCATCATCCATGGCGATGCGGACAAGGTCGCGCCGCCGAAGGACGTGCAGGGGCTGGTCGACAAATTACACACGCAAAAGGGCATCACCATCACCCAGAAGACCTTGCCCGGCGCCAACCATTTCTTCTCCAACGATGCGGACCTCCTGCTCCAAGAATGCGCGGACTATCTCGACCGCCGTCTGGCTGGTGAATTGTCCGACCCGCGGCCGAAACGGCTGAGATAGTCCGGAAACAGCGATGTACCAGCCCCCTCATTTCCAGGAAACGCGGCAGGACGTGCTGCACGGGCTGATCCGGGCCCATCCGCTTGGCCTGCTGATTTCAAATGGAGCCGAGGGGCCGGTCGCCAACGCGATCCCGTTCCTGCTCGACGCCCCCTCCCTGCTCGATGCCGATGTGCCGCCGAACGGCAGATTGCGCGCCCATCTGGCGCGAGCCAATCCGCAGTGGCGGCTGCTGGCCGACAGCCCGTCATCGCCGGTGCTGGTCGTCTTCCAGGGCACCGACGCCTATGTGACACCGTCCTGGTACGAGACCAAGCGCGAGACCGGCAAAGTCGTGCCGACCTGGAACTACGCCATCGTCCAGGTGCGCGGCATCGTCAAGGTGATCGAGGACCAGGACTGGCTGGCCCAGCAGATTGCCGATTTGACGGCGTCACAGGAAGGTGCTCGCGAAGCACCGTGGGCAGTCACCGACGCGCCAGCCACCTTCATCCAGTCGCAGATCAAGGGCATCGTCGGGCTGGAACTCGAGATCACGGACATGCAAGGCAAGTGGAAGGTCAGCCAGAACCGGCCGATTGCCGACCGTAGCGGTGTCGCCGAGGGGCTTGAGAGCGAGAGCCCGAGTTCGCCCGACATGGTCCGGCTGGTACGATCCTACGGCGGACTCGACGGAGCGTAATCTTCGCCGCCGGCAGGTCGCTCAATCGACCTTCGTCATCGCTGCCTTGCGCTCATTGGCGATCAGCCAAAGATTGCGGATGTAGATGAACAGGCCCATGCCCTGGCCGGCGATGAACACCGGATCCTGCCGCTGGATGGCATAGATCAGTAGCAGACTGCCGCCGAACAGCGAAAAGAACCAGAAAGCGATCGGCACCACGCTGCGCTTGGCTTTTTCCGATGCGATCCACTGCACGAGGAAGCGCATCGAAAAAAAGAACTGAGCGACGAAGCCGAGCAGAATCCACGTATCGAATTGCCTGACGAAAACCTCGTGAAGCCAGGTCACCAATTCCTGAAGCACGTTAACCATGCCTGATTTCCTCTGTTTTTGGCATTCTCCGGCGCCTGCGGCGCAGCCACCAGACACCGGCGAGATCGAGCACTCCCTGCAGGCCGCGATCGAAGATCCCGTAATTCGACTTGCCGTGCCGGCGAGAGCGGTCGACGACGTCGCAATGCACGACCCGATACCCCTCCTGGATGACGAGAGCCGGGACAAAGCGGTGCGTGCCGTCGAAGAACGGCAATTTCCTGAGGATATCGGTATGGATCGCCTTCAGGCCGCAGCCCGTGTCGCGGGTCTCGTCATGGAGGATGGCCTTTCTCAGCCAATTGGCAAAACGGGACGCCAGTTGTTTGATCTTGCTGTCACGGCGCTTCAGGCGCTCTCCTTGCGCAACACCGAAATCGGGACCGGCCTGCCGCAGGGCGTCGACCAGCACCGGAATGTATTTCGGATCGTTTTGGCCGTCGCCGTCGATCGTGGCGACTATATCGCCGCGGGCCGCCCATGCGCCCGAACGCACCGAGAGAGACTGGCCGGCGGATTTCTCATGCCTGAGGTGGCGGAGCGGAAACGGGCGAAGTGCCGCCTGGGCGGCAAGCACCGAAGCGGTCTCGTCCGTCGAACCATCATTGACGACGATCACCTCGAAATCGCGTCCGGCCATCGCCGCCCCGATCTCGTCGAGCAGAAGCGGCAGGTTCGCCGCCTCGTTCCGGCAAGGGATGACGATGGATATCTCCGGCATGTCGCGTCGGGCTCTGTCACAGGATATGGCATTCGATTCGATGCCGTGCGGTGCCGTTCCAGCGGACTGGGTGCTGCAAGAACCCGCTGGCGCGGCGCCTCATTACGCCAGCCCAAACGATGAAGCAAGCATCTGCACGCCATCCGTGCGGGCCGCAGAACCGGATTCCCCTTTTGCTGAGCGCGCTTGGATGCTAAACGCCCGCGTTCACGCATACCACGCCCGATCCGCTTCGGTCGGGCGCTTTCGGGAAAGTAAAGATGTCCGCCTTCAAATCCGATTTCCTGCGCATAATGAGCGAGCGCGGTTTCATCCATCAGATTTCGGATGATACCGGCCTCGACCAGCTTTTCGCCAAGGAAACGGTGACCGCCTATGTCGGCTACGACGCCACGGCGACCAGCCTGCATATCGGCAATCTGATTTCGGCCACCATGCTCTACTGGCTGCAGGAGACCGGCCACCGGCCGATCGCGCTGATGGGTGGCGGCACCTCGATGATCGGAGACCCCTCCTTCCGCGACGACCAGCGCCAGCTTTTGACGCCCGAGGCAATCGCCGCCAACATCGAGGGCATCAAGCGCATTTTCGGCCGCATTCTGCGTTTCGGCGACGGGCCGAACGACGCGATCATGGTCAACAATGCGGACTGGCTGATGAAGCTCAACTATGTCGAATTCCTGCGCGACGTCGGCCGGCATTTTTCGGTCAACCGCATGCTGACCTTCGACAGCGTCAAATTGAGGCTCGAGCGCGAACAATCGCTGTCGTTCCTCGAATTCAATTACATGATCCTACAGGGTTACGATTTCGTCGAGCTCAGCCGTCGCTATGGCTGCCGCCTGCAGATGGGAGGATCCGACCAGTGGGGCAACATCATCAACGGCGTCGATCTTGGGCACCGGATGGGCACGCCACAACTCTACGCACTGACCACGCCGCTGCTGACGACCTCGTCAGGCGCCAAGATGGGCAAATCAGCCAAGGGCGCGGTCTGGCTGAACGGGGATCTCTACTCGCCCTATGATTTCTGGCAGTACTGGCGCAACACCGAGGACGCCGACGTTGCGCGCTTTCTGAAGATTTTCACCCGCCTGCCGCTGTCCGAAATCGCACGGCTCGCCGCCCTTGGCGGCTCGGAGATCAACGAAGCCAAGAAAGTCTTGGCCACCGAAACGACAGCCATCGTGCACGGCCGCGAGGCAGCAGAGCAAGCCGAGGAGACCGCACGCAAGACGTTCGAAGAAGGCGCGCTGGCCGAAACGCTGCCGACCGTCGAGGTGGGCAAGGCCGATCTGGAAAGCGGCGTCGGAATATTGTCGCTGTTAGTCACTGCCGGGCTTGCCGCGTCCAACGGCGAGGCGCGGCGGCATATCCAGGGCGGCGCCGTGCGCCTGAACGACCAGCCTGTATCCGACGATCGCCGGTTGGTGACACTTCAGGATCTCGGCCCGGAAGAGGTCGTAAAACTTTCGCTCGGTAAGAAAAAACACGTTCTGGTGCGGCCGGTCTGAGCGGTCGGCCGCCTCACCGATACTCGAAGATCGACCTGAAAATTCCAGGCGCGATCACCGACAGCGGATTGACGTCGAGTTTCGGCTTGTTGGCATCGCCCCTGAGCCGGTAGGTCACGCCGATCAGCCCGCGGTCGCGGCCGTTGCCGAGCAGCGCGCCGAAGAGCGGCAGTTCGCCGAAGATGCGATTGAGGCCGTAGACCGGCATGAACGTGCCGGTCATGTCCATGTTGTTGTTCCGGTCGTAGAGCGTGCCCTGGAAGGTGGTGCCGATGCGTGGACCGCGCAGTACGCCATTGGCCAGCTTGAGATAACCGTCGCCCTTCTCGATCTCGGAAAAGCCGCGCTCGAATTTCACTCTCGACGTGTCGATATTGGCTTTTACAGCGTCGTTGAGGCTGCGGCTGTCGCCAGCCGGCGTCGTCGACACGAGCGAGGCGAGCTTCGGCTCGTTGACCACGAAGAAGTCGCTTGAGTCGACCTGGCCTTTCATCGGCCCGTCGCTTGCCCCGGCAAGCGCCAGTGTGATCGAACCGCCCTCCATATGCTCGTAAATGTTGAGGAACCGCAGGATGGCGCCGGCATCGGCCGACGTCATGTTAAGGTTGCGCCTGCCGGCGCCGGTCGTATTGCTGATCCTTATGGCAGCACCCGAACTTGCTGTGGCACTCACCTTGAGACCGTTCACCCTGGAACCGGCGGCGCTGTAGTCGAGCTTCAGGTTCGACAGTGTCTCGTTGTGGAAGCCGATCAGGGAATTGACATCGGCGCTGACGGAAATCGCGTCGGAACCCGTGGCCTTGGTGGCGGTGTCGACATCGGACGTGAATTGCTTGATCAGCGAACGCGCATCCAGCTTGTTGCCGCTGATGTCGATTGCATAGCCCTTGCCCGATCGCTTCACCGATACGGCAACGTCGTCCCCCCGGTTCAACGTGACCTTGCTGAACCGCGCCGAGGACAGGGCGCCGTTGACCAGCACCACGCCGCCGTCGATCGAAAAAGTTTTTCCATTCAGGCCGAAATCGGACAGCGTCGTGGTGTCGGCGGACCTGGTCATGGCAAATGTAACATTGGCTGGGACGCCGGGTCCCTTGCTCCAGCCTGCCCAGGGAATGTTCAGCCTGGCATTGGTCAGGTCCGCCGAAACAGTCTGGTTGCTGCCACCGCTCTTGTCGATTGCAACCTTGATGGTTCCCGAAAGCAGCGCCGACAGGCCAGGCATGGCGGTTGCCCGCATCTTGTCGTCGAGCACCAGCGCCACTTTCCGGCTGCGTGGCGGCCCGGCATTGTTGAGCGGCTCGATCAGATCGAGCTCGGCTGGAATGCCGTTCAGCAGCGCCTTGGCTGATATCACGGCCCGATTGGGCTCGACGGTGATCGAACCGTCGGCGTCCGTCACCGCCTGGCCTTCGAACGGCTTGGCCAGCGACAGGTCTTTGTAATCGAGCGCCACCAGCCAATCGAGTTTCGAAGTGTCGACGCCGGACTGCAGCGGAATGTCCGCTCTCACGTGGCCGGTCACGGTGCCGGACAGGTCGTCCGGCAGCAGGCCAACATGGCGCATGGCGTTGATCGGCTCGTAGGAGGCGAGCTCGGCGATTGCGGACGCCTCGCCGGCGACGTCGATGTCGAGCGCGCCGATCACCGGCGGGCGGTTTGCAGCCTTGACCGTCATCGTGCCGTTGCTCGCCGCCACCGTGCGGCCGCTCACCATATAGACGTTACCCGAGGAGAGCCTGACGTCGACGTCGTTGCCGTGGAATTCGACAACGCCGACGGCATCGCGTATCGGCGGAATGTGACCGGCCGTATCGAAGCGCGCTCCTTCGATCTGGAAACGGCCGAATACCTCGTCGTCGGATAGCGGAATGCCGTTGCCCAGGCGCCCCGGCACGACCTGGAACTGCAGGCTGGCGTCGACGACGTGGCCGCCGAACAGGTTCTTCAGCACCCAAAGGCGAGCATTTCGCGCGGAAAACCAAGGCCACAACTGCTTGACATGCGAGACCGGCATGTCGTGGAGGTTGAAGGCGACAGATATGCCCGGCACCTTTCCCTCGACGAACTCTACCGACGCCGTGCCCAGCGCCTCGCTGGCTCCCCCGGATCTGATCCCGATCTGCTCGGCCACGAGCTTATGGCTCCTGGTCTGATAGACGCCGGCGACGCGGGCGATGAAATCGAGCGCAGGTTCGGACGATTCCAAAGGCGCCAGTGTCGAGTGATCGCTGGTCAGATCGTAGCGGTAGGATGGCTCCTCGCCCGCCGTTCCAGTCGCCGGCTTCGGCCCGATCGAACCGGCGAAATCGAATGTCGAGCGACCGGTCCTGACCTGCAGCCGATCCACCTGGACCTTGTTGGCGCCGGCGACGAGCGTCGCATCGAGATCGACGTCGGCTGGAAGTATCCCGGCACGCTGACCGAAATCGAGCACGGAACCGGCGAGCGACAAGGAGGCAGTCAGCCGCGACGGGGTCTCGCCGGATCCCTCCGATCCAGCCAGCTTCAAGGCAATGGCGCCGATTTTTCCGCCTGGCGTCGCGGCAGCCTTGTCGGCCTCCGCTATCTCGATGCTGGCGTCCAACCCCGTCACGCGCCGGGTTGCGGTATTGCGGGTGGCTGAGGCAGCGATGGTAAGCGCCCTGCCGTCGACATCCGCGTCCGATGAAAACTCCATGCCGCCCGGCCCGGACTGCGCAACTGACGCGTCGGTGATCCTGACCAGCTTGACCGAGCCGGTCTCGGGCAGAACGAGGTCGACATTGCTGAGGTCGATCTGGCGCATCGAATCCTCCCGCACCGCATCGAGCGCGTGGTTGACGTTGGCAAAGACCGCATCGGACAGTTTTTCCGGGTCGATGAGGCCATCGTCATTGCGCAGCGCCGCCGTCCAGTCGCCGCCCGACGGCATCGCCGCCATCATTATGCGCGCATCGGAAATCCTGGCGCTGGTGAGCCGCACCTCGCCCGAAAAAAGCGGTATCAGCCTTATGCCGAAACGGACCCGCCCGGCATCGGCCATCGGTTTGCCGTCGGCGGTCTTGAGGCTGACGTCGCTGACCTGCAGCGCGATGAAGCTCGATCCGTCGAGCGTGAGACGGGCCGGCCCGACCGTAACGTCAACGTCCACGCCGGCCAATTTCTCGATGGCCGTTTCGGCTTCGGCCCGTAGCCGCTCGGCGCCGAAACCGGACATGCCGATCGCATACACAGCGACGGCGGCCAGCAGCACAAGGGCCACAAGGCCGGCAAATAGCCGCGCAAGAATACGAACGCCGCGGCCGATCGGCGCCTGGCCGAGCGGCGGTATGCGGCACGCGGACGGGAAGGTCCCCAGGTCGGTGATCTCATCACGCCTGAATCTGATCTTCTCGTGCTGCGGCTGCTCCTGATCCACACAATTTTCCGTTGAACGAACTCGACCGGTGGACGAATCCCAGTTTGACATTATATCGATGCGGCTTGGCGCGTAACCACAAACAAGGGCATCGATATGGCTGATCTTGACGTCGGCGAGCTTGCGCCGCAATTCGAACTTCCTCGAGACGGCGGCGGATCACTCAGCCTCGCGGCATTGCTGGGAAAACCGGTCGTACTTTACTTCTATCCGCAGGACGACACCACAGGCTGCACCAATGAGGCGATCGGCTTTTCGCAGTTGAAGCCGGAGTTCGAAAAGCTCGGCGCCGCGGTCATCGGGCTGTCGCCGGACAGCGCCCGAAAGCACGACAAATTCAAATCAAAATACGGCCTCGCCGTCGATCTTGTCGCCGACGAGGACCGCAAGGTGATCGAAGCCTATCATCTGTGGGTCGAGAAGAAGCTTTATGGCCGCCGTTATATGGGCGTCGAGCGTGCGACCTTCCTGATCGGCAGCGACGGGCGGATTGCTAGGATCTGGCGAAATGTTCGGGTCAAAGGCCATGCCGAAGGGGTGCTGGAGGCGGTGCGCGCGCTTTGACGGTGAGCCGATGGCGACCTTGAAAGCCCCAGATGAAGCATGAGCCGCCAAAATTCGACGCAACCAACGGTAAGGGAGTTGCGCTGAAGCAACCGACCGTTAACCTTAATGATGTGTAATCAGGCTTGTCGTTGGTGTCGTAACGAAAGCTTGGTCCCGTGAACGTAGCCAGTCAGTCAACGGTCTTTGGCAGGCGCAAGGAGCCCCACACGGTCATTATCGCCCGGGGCAACGAGATAAGGCATTTCACCATACGGCCATGGGTTGCCGCATTTTTCGGCTCCGCGCTGGCGGCGATGGCCATCGGCTATCTGCTGGCGACCTCCTATCTGGTGCTGCGCGACGATCTGATCGGCGCGACCACGGCACGGCAGGCGCGCATGCAGCAGGCCTATGAGGACCGCATCTCCGCGCTCCGAGCCCAGGTCGACCGGATCACCAGCCGCCAGCTTCTCGACCAGCAGCTCATGGAAACCAAGGTTGGCGAACTGCTGGAACGGCAGACCCAGCTCAGCCTGCGCCATGGCCGCCTCGGCCCGATCCTCGAACGCACCGGGAATGACGTTGGAACACCACCTGCCGCCTCCGCAAACCCGGATAAACGTGCCGACGTGACCGACGCCCAGCCGCAGGTCCATTCGGTTGCCAGCGTCGGCGCTAGTCTTGGCGCCGGAGACACCAGGCCGTTCTCCTTGTGGTCGACCCGCTCCGATCCGCTGCCGAGCGACACGGCGGCCGATCGTGCTGACAGACTGTTCGTGTCGATCAACGAGTCGCTCAAGGCCATAGAGAGCCAGCAACTCACCCGCATCACCACGCTCGCCGACAACGCCTACAGAAACGCCGATGCGATTTCCCAGGCGCTCGAGTCGGCTGGCCTGCCGGTCGACAACGATTTCGGCAAGAGCGATGCCGGCGGCCCGCTGATACCGCTCGACAGTTCGATGGTGTTCGACAGCAAGGTCAAGGAGCTCGACGAGGCGCTGGACGCGCTCGACCGTCTGAAGACGGAGGCGCGACGGCTGCCGCTCGCCAATCCCGCCCCCGGCCGTTCGGTCACCAGCCCGTTCGGCGTGCGCACCGACCCGCTCCTCGGCACCGCCGCGCTGCATTCGGGGATGGATTTCAGGGCGCCGACCGGAATGCCCGCCAAGGTCACGGCGCCCGGCGTCGTCGTCAAGGCGGGCTGGAACGGTGGTTATGGCCGCATGGTCGAGGTCGACCATGGCAATGGATTTGCGACCCGCTATGGGCATCTCAGCAAAATCAGCGTGACGGTCGGTAAGAAGCTCAACGCCGGCGACGTCATCGGCAAGACCGGTAGCAGCGGCCGCTCGACCGGCCCGCACCTGCATTACGAGATCCGCCACAATGGCGAAGCGATCGACCCCCTGCGCTTCCTGAGGGTCGGCAAGAAAGTCGCGCAGTATCTCTAATCGATTGCCGATCTGGCGATCCACGCTCAGCCAGGCGGCATTCTTGCCAATAAGTTGCATGGAACATACGCCACTCTCGAAGGTTGTTGATGATAGACCAATCGACAATGGAGGGCTGGAATGGCTGAAGTACTCAGGACCGATCACATCTATCAGCGGGCATATGTCCTGGCCGAGAGCGGAGCACATAACTGTTCGGCTGAAATCGTCGCCATGCTGGTCGCCGAGGGCTACCCGGAGGCGGCCGAAATGCTGAATACCGACAACATCCGCGCCGATCTCAGCCGTGTTTGCGAAGTCGCCACGGGAGAGCCCTCCCCTTAAGCCGCGTTTCACCACCAATGCTGCAAGCGATTGATCCTGCGTTGGGATGATGAGCAATGACGGCCGACATCATGCACAATAGTCATTTTATTTTTGAATTCCATTTGACTGAATAAATCTTTGGTGCGAACCTCATACCTCCTAGAGGCGCGCAAGACATGGCACTGCGGGGGACCAATCAGGAATTCGGGCGGCCTTACAACAGGCGCATCGTGCTCGAATCCATCCGCCTTCACGGCCCCATCGCCCGCGGCGACATTGCCAGGCGGGTCGGCCTCACCGTGCAAACTGTATCGACCATCGTTCGCGAGTTGGAAGAACATGGCTACGTTCTGTCCATGCGCGAAGAGCCGCGCGGGCGCGGCCTGCCTCCGGCGACCCTGCGGATCAACCCGGAGGGCGGTTATGCCGTCGGCATCCACGTCACTCCCCTCGGCATCAATGCGGCGCTGATCAATCTGAGCGGAGACGTGATCGAGAGCACCTATCGCGAGGCCCCCAGCGCAACGCCCGACCTCGCCTTCGAGCTGATCGGCGCGATGGTGCTCGAATTGACCGGACTGCGGCCTGGAGGTCGCGTTCTCGGCATCGGCATGGCGCTGCCCGGCCCGTTCGGTGTGGAGTCGATGAGCTTTATCGGCCCGACGACGATGACCGGCTGGAAGGACGTGGCGCTTCGGGAACGGCTGGAGGCCTCGACCGGGCTGCCCGCGTTTTTCGAGACCGACATGGCGGCCGCGGCAGTGGGGGAGCGCCTGTACGGCCTCGGCGCAGGATATTCCGAATACTACTATCTCTATTTCGGTGTCGGTCTTGGCGGCGTCATGGTGCATGATGGAAGCGCGTTGCGCGGCGCCTGGGGAAATGCCGGCGAAATCGGTCATATTCCTGTCGTGCCGGCTGGCGAGCCCTGTCCCTGCGGCAATCGCGGCTGTCTGGAAAGATACCTCTCGCTCGAGGCGCTGCGGCGCCGAAACGTCAGCGACGCCGATTGGGTTGATGAAGTCGGGCCGATCTTCCGCAACGCCATCACCATCATCGAGAACCTGTTCGATCCCGAAACCATCATCCTCGGCGGACTGGCGTCCACCGATTTGCTCGAACGGCTGGCCGGCTCGGTCGCAAATCCCCCCAACTCGGTCTCGGCGCGCGGAGACCGCACGACGCCCCGCGTCACCGTCGCACGCGGCGGCCAGCATGCGGTGTTGCGCGGGGCCGCAGCGCTTGCCGTCTCAGGGGTGCTTTCGCCGCGCTTCGGCCAGATATTCACCGCCGAGCGTGAACGCGGGCGAGATATCCTGCAAAGCAAGGGGATCGCGGCATGAGCGGAGCTCAGCCTGGCATGAGCGAACCCCTGCTGGTGCTTGACAACGTCGCCAAAAATTACGGCGCGATCGAAGCGCTCAAGGGCATCAGCTTCTCGATCGGCAAGGGCGAGGTGGTGGCGCTTCTGGGCGACAACGGCGCCGGCAAATCCACGCTGGTCAAGATCATCGCCGGCGGGCTGGAGCCGACCTCCGGTCGCATGCTGTTCGAGGGAAAGGAATTCCTGGCCAAGTCTCCCGCCGAGGCAAAAGCGGCGGGGATCGAGACCGTCTACCAGGATCTGTCGCTTTGCACCAATGTCGACGTGGTCGCCAATTTCTTCATGGGCCGCGAGATCACCAGGAAATTTCTCGGCGTTCCCTTGCTCGACGAACCCGCCATGGAGCAAGTGGTCAAGAAGGCGCTGGCCAGCGCCGGCACGCGCATCCCTTCGCTCAGAACCAATGTCGAGCACCTTTCTGGCGGCCAGCGGCAGGCCATTGAGCTCAACCGTTTCGTGCATTTTGGCGGCAAGCTCGTGCTTCTCGACGAGCCGTTCGCAGCACTTGGCGTCGAGCAGACGCGGCGCGGCCTCGACATGATCCGCCAGGTGGCGAGCCAAGGTATCGGCGTCGTCATCATCACACATATCATGCAGCAGGCCTTCCAGGTCGCCGACCGGATCGTGGTGATCCGGCAAGGCGTCGTGGCGGGCGATGTCGCACGCAATAAAACAAGTCCCGATGCGGTGATCAACATGATCACCGGTGAGACGCTTGCCGGTGCCGGACCGGCGAGTTGAGGGACAAATGAGGGGTCCGGCGCAAAAGGAGCGAACGACATGAAGAAAATACTTCTTGCTGTCTTCGGTATCCTGGCACTGGCCTTTGCCACGCTCACGCCGGCATTCGCTCAGTCCAAGGGCACCGTCTACTATATGGTGCCGACGCTACTCGATGAATTTCAGACCGGCTCGGTGAGCGCTCTGGAATTGTTCCTGAAGCAGGTCGGCTACGAGATGAAGACGCTGAACGCCGACAACAAGACCGACGCTCAGCAATCGCAGATGAACGACGTTATCGCCCTCAAGCCGTCGGCGATCATTCTCGCCGCCGTCGATTTCAATGCGCTGAAGCCGTCCATCGAAGCCGCCCGCGCCGCCGGTATCCCGGTGGTCGAATTCGACCGCCAGATCACCTCGACACCGTCCGACTTCACATCGGTGGCGGGAACCGTCGAGATCGGCTACGTCGCCGCCGATCAAACCGAGAAACTCTTGAAGGCGAAGAACGGATCGGTGAAAGGCAAGATCCTTCAGGTACTCGGCGATCCCGGCGATCCCTACACGCTCGACATCCAGAAGGGTTTCGAGGAGAAAATGAAGGCGTTCCCGGACGTCAAGATCATCTCGGTTCCAGCCATGCAATGGGAGGCCAGCAATGCCGGCACGATCGTTGCCGACCAGATGCTTGCCAACCCGGATATCGACCTGATCTTCAGCCATGCCGCGCATCTCTCTGTCGCTGCCGTCGCCTCGCTCGAGGCCGCCGGCAAGAAACCCGGCGACGTTATGCTGATGAGCTCGAACGGTGCTCCGGTCGGCCTCGACCTGATCCGCAAGGGTTGGCTCAATGTCGAAGTCGAGCAGCCGCTCTACGCTCAGGCCGCCGCCGTCGCCATGTTCATGGACAAGGTCGTCAACAAGCAGGAGATCAAGCCGGGAGAGTACGAAGTGCTCGGCCTGAAGTCGACCGTGACCAAGGAAGCCTGGGGGCCGAACATCAAGATCCCCGGTGCTGCGATTACCAAGGAAAATGTCGATAACCCGGCCTTCTGGGGCAATATGAAGCCGCCCTCGGACACCGTGAAGCCGGTCGAATAGCAAGGTCGCCCAGGGCTTCGGGCCACGCTGGCCCGAAGCCCTGCCTCTGCAGCTCGGCGCGTCCGAACAGACGCGCAGGGAACGCTGCAGCAACTTCAATCCGCGCATAATCGCTTCCGAGAATCCAAATGATTTTCGGGGCATGCGCCAGCCGGATCAGCAGATGTCCCCCCGCACGCGCCACGCCCTCGAGTTCGCCCTCGACAACCTCGTCTGGTTCATGCTGGTCTTCGTGCTGGTGGTCTTCTCCATCTTCATTCCGAACTATTTCCAGCTCGGCATCTTCGCCAACATCATAGAGGCGTCGAGCGTGCTTGGCGTCATGTCGATCGGCCTGGCGCTGGTCATCATCACCGGACACATGGACCTGTCGGTCGAATCCGTGGCAGCGCTCGGTGCCATGGCGGTGGGCATCCTGTTCTGCTCGGCGGGCATCGGCCTTGGCGTTCAATTGCACCCGGAATGGCTGATGGTTCCGGTTTCGCTGCTGCTTGCCCTGGCTGTCGGCGGCATCATCGGCGTCATCAACGGCTATTTGGTCGTGAAGGTGAAGATGAGTGCTTTCATCATCACGCTTGCGTCCTACATCTGGGTGCGCGGCCTTGTGCTGGTTATTTCCGGCGGCCGCTCCGCACAGGATCTTGCGCCGGCAATCCGCTGGTTCGGCATTCAGCGCCTCCTTGGCCTGCCGCTCACCGCCTGGATCGCTATTGCCTGTTTCGTAGTGTTCTCGCTGATCATGGCCAAGACACCCTTCGGCAGGCATCTCGTCATGATCGGCGGCAACGAGACCGCAACCTTCCGCGCCGGCATCCGTGTGAATCGCAACCTCGTCATTGCCTTCGTTCTCGCTGGCGCCATAGCTGGCCTTGCCGGCTGGCTGCTGGCGATCCGTACCTCCGGCGCCACCGCCAATCTCGGCGTCGGCCTGCTGTTCAACGCCTTCGCCGCCGTCGTCATCGGCGGCGTCAGCCTGAAGGGCGGCGTCGGCACCCTGCCCGGCGTTTATGCCGGCGTGCTTTTGCTGTCCGCCATCAACACTGCGATCAACCTCATGGGCCTTCCGGCCAACTTCACCCAGGTGATCCACGGCCTGCTGGTGCTTGCCGCCGTGCTGCTCGACGCATTCAAGCAAACCATCCGCCAGAGGCTGGCATGACCGGCCGTCTCGAAGATAGGGTCGCGCTGATCGTCGGCAGTGCGCGCGGCATCGGCAAGGGCATTGCACAACGCTTTGCCGAAGAGGGCGCGAAGCTCGTCCTGGGCGATACCGAGGTCGAGGCCGGGCAAGCGGCCGCGGACGAGCTCGACGCTGCCTTCATTCGCACCGACATCTCGCAGATGGCCGATGCGGAGGCCGCCGTTGCGCTGGCGCTCGAACATCACGGCCGTCTCGACATTATGGTCCAGAATGCCGGCATCTATCCCTGGCAGCTGCTGGAAAACACCAGTCCGGACGACTGGGACCGTGTCATGGCGGTCAATTTACGCGGCAGCTTCAATGCCGCCCGTGCCGCGCTCGTTCCGATGAAGGCGCAGCACTTTGGCCGCATGCTGTTCACCTCCTCCATCACCGGCCCGCACGTCACCAGCCCGGGTCATGGCCACTATTCGGCGACCAAGGCTGGTATCAACGGCCTGATCCGTTCGGCCGCCCTCGAATTCTCGGGCTATGGCATCACCGTCAACGGCGTCGAGCCCGGCAATATCCTCACCGAAGCAATCCAGCTGCATCGCGGCGCGGCCTTCATCAAGAACATGGAAGACGCCATCCCGCTCGGCCGCCTCGGCAGCCCGCGCGACGTGGCCAATGCTTTCCTGTTCCTGGCCTCGGACGAGGCCAGCTATATCACCGGCACGACCATAATCGTCGACGGCGGGCAGCTGCTGCCCGAGGGCAAGGATTTTCGGCTGCTTCCGCCATGATCCTCGATTTTGGCGACGGTTTTTTCCTGCGCCAGGCAACAACAGCCGATCATCCGGCACTTGCCATGATCTGCCTCAAGACCGGCGACGCGGGCAAGGACGCGACCGGCCGCGAAGACGACCCGGGTCTGCTCGGCCTCGTCTACACCATTCCCTACCAGGTCCTCGAGCCCGATCTGGCGTTCATCGTCGACGGCCCCGCAGGCGCCTGCGGTTATCTCCTTGGCGCAGCCGACACAAATTCCTTCAATGCCAGGTTGGCCACGGAGTGGTATCCGGACCTTCAGGTACGCGTGGCCGACCCGGGACCCGACAGTTCCCGCTGGCGCGGCAGCGATTGGCTGCGGCACAAAATTCATCATCCCAATTTCGCCGTACTGCAAGCGCTGGCCGCCTATCCCTCGCATGGCCATATCGACCTGTTGCCGCAGGCGCGCGGGAAAGGTATCGGCAGGCGAGCGATGGGCTTTCTCGATGAGTGCCTTGCCGCAAGCGGCTCAACCGGATTTTGCCTCGAGGTCATGCCGCAGAATGTCCACGCGCTGAACTTCTACAGAACTGTCGGATTTAAGGTGTTGCAGGACGTCGGATTACCAAACCGCTGCATCTATGTCGCCAAGCGACTTGGCTTCGCGCCGGAAGTTGCAGGCTAACGTGCCCGGCGCCGACGCAGCAAGGTGTGAGCCGCGCCGATAAAACTCGATTTGCTACCAATACTTTAACTTCGGTTTACCCGAAGTTGGTAACAGCAACGACGCTGGTTTTCATCCTTCAAGCAAAGGGCCTACCTTGCCACGGCTTTACAGCTCTCCTTTCGGCCACCGGAGCGATTGCAACTGGTCGAGATTGCATCGCCGCGAACATCTGACGTTCGCCGCGATGGCCAATGCGAAGGCTGGCGTTGCCAAGGCCCGGAAACGCGGTGGACGGGACTCCGGTGCCGGGAGCCGCGCTTGAGCGTCATTCGCGCCCTTGAAGGTGCCGATCTTCCGGCAGTCGCAGGCATGTTTCAACGCGTGCTGCGCAAAGAGCGGACCGAAGCGCCGCCAGCGCTCATCGAATATATGAGACGGTTTTATCTTGAGGCTCCGGGTTGCGGAGGCGATCTGCGGTCGCTTGTCCACGTCAACGATTCAGGCCGCGTCTCCGGGTTTGTCGGCGTTCACGTATTGCCGATGCAGTTCAACGGCCGACAACTACGAGCCGCCATCTGCAGCTCGCTCATGGTCGAGGATCATGAGCGCGACCCGATGGCCGGCGCTCGCTTGTTGAAAGCTTATTTGGATGGTCCGCAGGACATCTCGTTCAGCGAGACGGCAAATGATATCTCCACGAAGTTGTGGACCCGGCTGCGCGGCGTGGTCCTGCCGCAATACAGTCTCGATTGGGTACGCGTAATGCGGCCGTCGACCTTTGTGCTCGGCCTTTCCGCCAGTCGCATGAAGCTTGTCCGGATGCTCATTCCGTTTGCCCATGCCATCGACCGATTTTATTGCAGGCGAATGAAGTCTGGCGAACGGCGCTGGTCCGGTGTGGCGGCGGACGGAGCAGGCCATGGTGCCTTTCAGATGTCCGAAATCGACAGCCACACATTTGCCAAGCTTGTCGAACCGTTGACCGCCCATTTCGCCCTGCGCCCGGCGTGGGAGGAAGACCTGCTCGATCATATCCTGACCGATGCGGCACAAAAGCTTGATCTGGGCGAGCTCGTTTTCGTGTCCGTGGCATCCCCGGTCGGCACCAATATCGGCGCATTCGCCTACCACGCACGGAGGGGTGAAATCGGTCGCGTGCTGCAGATCCTCGCCCTCCCCGGCCAGGCCGGTTCGGTCATCGACTGCCTGATCGATCATGCCGCCGTGCGCGGCGTCAGCGGCCTGCGCGGACGCATTCAACCTGCACTTCTGGAAGCAATGCTTGGGCGACGCATAGCTTTCCTGACCGTTGCCTCGACCGTGGTGCATTCACGCGATCCCGAGCTTTTGGATGCCATGAAGAACTCGCGAGCTTTCCTGAACGGGCTGGCGGGCGAGCAGTGGAGCCAGTTGATCGGCGGCCGCTTCAGCTGAGGCATTCAGCCGTGCGGGAGCGAACCATGCCAAAGGCGGTCACGAATGCCCTGCGATATGTTCAACAAGGCGAGGCGCTTCCTCGGCGATCGCCAAGATGATGCCTGACTTGCGTGTGGAGGCGAAGTCCAGCCCTGCGAAGTAAAGACCCGACAGGGCGGCCACGCCATCCGCGTGAACAGGCTGTCCCGCGCTGTCTAACGCTCCGGGAAGCCTCATCCAACTGAAATCGCCCTTAAAGCCCGTGCACCACACCACGCTCGTTACGCCGGAGCGGGAGAGATCGAGCGAACCGATCGTCGGCTTCGGCTGGCGCAGCGCGACCGTCTCCGCCGGGTCGGGCTCCGCAACGGGTGCATCGATCCCGGTGCGGCTGATATAGTCGTCGACATAGCGTTTGACATTTTCGGAGGCTTCATCCGCAAAGCGGACATTCGCTTCGAGATCGTCGGCGAACGAGAGGCTGCCGCCATCCTCGATGCCGGCGAGGCGCCCAAGAAGCACGACACCCTTGGCGCTCAGCGCCTGAAGGCTTATCGTATGCATCGACCCGAGCACGCCACGCGGCGGGATGCGTCCCGCAAGTCGAATGACTTCCTCCCGGCGCACGTCGAGAAACCCGCTTTCGAGCAGCCAAACCATGATATCGCGACCGCGGTAGCGTCGTGGGAGCCGTCCGACACGACTGGTCGCAAGGAAGACCGTTCGGCCCGCTTCCGCCAATTCCTCTGCGATCTGAACACCAGATTGGCCGCCTCCGACCACCAGCATCGCTCCATCGGGCAGATCGGCGGCGCTGCGGTAGCCGGAAGCGTCGATCTGGCGGAGAGCTGGCGACAACGCGGCGGCCCAGACCGGGCGCACCGGACAATTCAGGCAGCCGCTTGCGACGATCACGTTGCGTGCCCAAAGCGTGCCGTGTGAGGTGGTCAGCCGATAGGCGCCATTCTCGTGCGTGAGTTCGCTTACCGCAGTATCCGGTTCGATCGGCAGCGCGTTGCGCCCGGCGAAATCCTCAAGGAGAGTGACGAACTGATCGCGCGTCAGGGCACCATCCGGATCCGGACCGTCATAGCAATCGCCTGGCATGACGGTCTGGATGTTGGGAGTATTCATCCGAAATGAATCCCAGCGCTGTGTGCGCCAGGTCTCTCCTATGCGGCCCCGCTCCAATACGCTGTGGCACAGGCCCCGTCGCGCCAGCCAATAGCTGACACCCAGGCCGGCCCAGCCGGCCCCGATGACGACAGCATCGAGAACATCGCCGCCATCAGTCATTTGCTGCGGTGATCTCATAATCGCCCATCCCACCATCCCGGCGCAGCATTAAGCCTTGTCCACAACAATGAGTCCAGCAGCGCCGATTTCCGTCCGACTGGCCGAGCGCATTCCGGTTCGCCAGCCTCTCGCCAGACCGCAAGGCGTAGTTTCCATCGAGAAACTCGCTTGCTCGTCCACAAAAAGCCGATCACAGATCAAGACGGACAGAGCAATGTGGCGCGAAACATCGGTTAGCTGAAGCGCTCGCAGCGGACTGGTTGGTGAGGCAGGTCAGGTCTCGACTTCCTCGACCTCGGCAACGAGCTGCGGGCGCAGGTGGAGATAGCGCGTGGCCTTTCGCTTCGCGGTGATATCCGCCCAGACGCGTTCCACTTGTGAGGCGTCTAGGCCGGCCGCCTGCCCCACCACTTCGGCCGCCACGCCTTTGTTGATGCCGCAAAGGCAAATATCCATGCGGTCATAGGGAAGCGAGAAGTAGAACTCCTCCTGCGTCTGCGCCAACGAGTAGGTGTCGGTGGTCGGTGGTCGGTTGCGGATTTCCTCCGGGACGCCGAGATAGGCGGCCAGCGCGTAGACCTGCGTTTTATAGAGGTGTGCGATCGGCTTGACGTCGGCGGCGCCGTCACCGTTCTTCACGAAGAACCCCTGATCGTATTCCAGCCGGTTCGGCGTTCCAAGAACGGCGAAATTCAGGCGATCGGCATGATAGTATTCGATCTGCTTGCGCGTGCGCTGTTTCATATTGGTGGCAGCGACGACACCGAGATAGACCGGCAGCGGCATTCTTACTTTGGTCTGCTTGCCCTTGGGGTCCTGCACCACAAGCGACGAAATATTGTAGCCCTCGCTCTCCAGAGCATTAGCGATCACGACCTTCGAGGCCCAGCCTTCGCCGTATTCCGGGACCAACTCTCGGATGAAGGCGTCGCGGCGTTGGTAGCAGCCCATGGCGCGCAAGGCCGGCCCGATATCCTCTACAATAGCTTCGACACCGAAAGTGTCGGCGACAAGACGGCCGAGCCGCAGACTTTCCGGATCGGAATCGTTTTCCGGCATAAAGAGGCAGAGTACATTCTGGCCGCCGATAGCCCGCGCTGCCAACGCGACCGAAACGCTGGAATCGATCCCGCCGGAAAGACCGAGCACGAGGCCGCGCTTGCGAATGCCGCGCAGCTGCTGGCGCAAGGCCGTTACGATACGGTCCGTTTCGATGGCGGGGTCGATCGCGAGAGCCTGCGCCAGAAAGGCCTGCGCATCCTCATTCGGGCGAACACTCATTGCGCGGTCTCCATCATCTCTGCCGCAAGCCGACGGCTGACCTTGCCCGTATGCGTCTTCGGCAGTTCCCGATGGAACTCGACGACCTTGGGGACCATGAAGTCCTCAAGGTGACGTGCGCAGTGGCGCATGACATCCTTTTCGCTGAGTGTCAGGTCCGAGCGCACCACGAATGCGCCGATCGCATGCCCAAGCATCGGGTCCGGCACGCCGACGACCACGGCTTCCGCGATGCCCGGATGGGCGTGAAGCACGGCTTCCACTTCCTTCGGGGCGACCTTCTCTCCCCGCGTCTTTATGATGTCGTCCTTGCGTCCGACGAAATAGAGAAAACCATCCTCATCGGTCCTGAACAGGTCACCGGTGTAGAGAACCTTCTCCCAAGGGTTCGGGCCTGGCCGCAGGGTCCGTTCCGTCGCGGCTTCGTTTCGCCAATAACCCTGCATGACATGCGGTCCGCGAATGACCAGCTCACCCGCTACGCCCGATGGCACTCGTTGCCCGTCCTCGTCGACGACAAAGGCTTCGGTGTTCGGAATGGCTATTCCGACCGACCCCGGCCGGCGGTCGAGTTCCTCGGGCGGCAGATAGGTACAGCGCTTGCACTCCGTCAGGCCATACATCGAATAGAGCCTGACGCCGGGAAAAAGTGAGCGCAGGCGCTCTATATGCGCTGGTGGCAAGGCAGCCGCCGTGTTGGAAATATAGCGAAGGCTGGGCAGGAAGCCCGGCGTCAACTCGCGCATCTGCAGGATCATCGCTGCCATCGTGGGCACAAGCGGAAGCCCGGTCACGCCCTCCTCCCGGATACGCTCAAAGACCGCTTGAGGAAAAGCGAAGGACTTTTCGAGCACGAGCGTGGCGCCGAGCCTGACAGCCATCAGCAACTGATAAAGGCCATAGTCGAAGGCAAGGGGAAGAACATTCAGGATGATGTCGTCCGGCGAATTGCGCAGATAGGTGGTGATGGAGTCCGCAGCCGCGTCGCAATTGCGGTGGGTCATCATCACGCCCTTGGGCCGGCCCGTTGAGCCCGAGGTGTAGATCAGCATCGCAAGATCGACGTCGATGCCGCGGTGGTCGACATCCATGGCTTCGAACGTCAGGCAGTCCGCCAGGGATGCAGCCCCTACCGGACATTGGCCCTCGGCACCAACGGTAGAAGCCACAAAGGTGCCGGTCTTGTTGCCGCACGCCTCAGTGACCACAGGCATCAGTTTTGACTGGGTAAGGATCGCCGCAGCGTCGCAATCGCCGATGATGTAGGCAAGCTTGTCGGCCTTGGTGGATGCGTTGATTGGACTGAACGTCGCCCCTGCCTTGAGAACGGCGAAAATCGAAACCGCAGCCTCCCAGCAATTGTCCATGAAGATCAGGACTCGATCCTTGCGCCTGACGCCATTCGCAAAAAGGGCGGCGGCCAGGCGGCTAGAAAGATTGTCCAGTTCTTCGTAGCTCAGCCTTTTGTCCTTGGTGATCAAGGCCGTTTTGGCGGGATGGGCAGCGGCCTTGGCGGCCAGGGAAGATTCAATCCGCATGAACGCTCCTCGCCGACCGCACCTACGCTGCCAGCGCCTTTGCTCTCGCACTGATGAAGGATGAGAGGCGTTCAATCGAATCCAGATTGGCCGGCACGACGTCGGAATCGACCATCGCTATGCCGAAATCGTCCTCTATGAAGGCCACCAGTTCCAGCACGGCGGTCGAGTCGATGATGTCGTTTTCGATCAGCGAATCTGTATCCGCAAGCTGGTACGACGTGTCGCCGAACAGGAAGTTGTCGACGATAAAGCTTCTCACCTTGTCCTTGATTGTAACCATTTTCTTTCCTTCCCTTCTCAAGCTGCTCGTGCTGCACCGACCTCTTGGCCGGTGAAATTTTTCTGCCACAGTTGCGTCGACAAAATGCCGACAAAGGCCGCGTTGTCGCGGAACCCGGATACTGGCTGCGTGCGGCATTTCTCATGAAGCTTTGCCACCGCCTTGGCGTTGAACAGTCCGCCGGCAGCGATGCTTGCTTCGCTCAAGCAGTCGCCGACGTAATCCAGCTCACCGGCTCCCACGAAGGAGCTGGCGTCCGGGGCCCGGTAAGGCTGTTTGGTACGCTCCCCGATCGCCATCGGGAGCAGGTGCTTGGTTGCCTTGCGCAGTATGTGCTTTTCCACCAATCCCTTCAGCTTCATCTCCGGCGGGAGTCTTGCTGCGAACTCGACCAAACGAGGATCGAGGAAAGGGAACCGTCCTTCGATACCATGCGCCATGGCCATGCGATCGCCCTGGCTGGAGAGGATGTAGCCCGGCAGGAGGAAGCGGGTTTCGAGATATTGCGCCTGATGAAGCGGGTGCCACAGGGAAAATGCCTGGGGCAACCGGCTGACCAGATCCTCGGCCGCGTCATAACCCTTTAAGGTCGCACGCAGGTCACCGGAAAAGAAAATCTTCGCCGCCGCCGTGGTCTTGAAGCGCGGCCGATGTGAGAATAGCGGATCGCCGAGGTCAGCGTTGCCGGTGCCAAAGAATGCAGACAGATACTCCACGGATTGCTGTTGCAGACCCGGCAGATAGGGATAAAGCCTGCGAAACAGCTGTGGCCTGATGCGCGATGCCGGCTGCTGTCCGCAGAACCGGCGAACACGCGCTTCCTTGAAGACATCGTAGCCTGCGAAGACCTCGTCGGCGCCCTCGCCGGTCAGCACGACCTTCAGGCCGGCCTGGCGAACGAGGCCGGACAGCTGGTAGAGAGGCGCCGGCGCCGTGCGGATGATCGGCCGTTCGGTAAAATGGATGACTTCGGGAAAGACACGAGCGATATCGCCGGCATGGCAGGCAATAGCTCGATGATGGGTGCCAAGTGCAGAAGCCATCTCGGCCTGGAAGACACTTTCGTCGTGCTCGGTGCTGTCGAACGTCACGGAAAATGTTTGCAATTTCCGAGGGGTCATGCCGGCGGCGAGCGCCGAAACAACCGATGAATCGAGGCCGCCTGAGAGATAGGAGCCGACCGGCACGTCGGCCCGCATGCGAAGCCTCACCGCATCGGTCAAAAGCGCCTGCAACTCCTCGGCCGCATCGTCCTCGTTCGTGACTTTCGACGGCGCGTCTCGATGCGGATAGTCCAGGTGCCAATAGGGTTTGACCGTGACCTGCCCCTGCGTCGCGATCATCACGCTTGCCGGCTCAAGCTCGTGGATATTGCGGAAAGCCGTGCGGGGAGCGATCGGCGCCCACAGCGTAAATATCTGGTCGAGTGCAACCGGATCGATTTCGGCCGAGACGCCGGGCACCTTCAGCAGGGCTTTGATCTCCGACGCGAAGTAAAGCACCCCGTCCTTGCTCGTGTAGAACAGCGGCCGGACACCCATCCGGTCTCGTGCAAGCACCATACGCCGACGCCTGTTATCCCATATCGCGAAGGCGAAATCACCGTTCAGAAGGGACAGGCAGTCTTCGCCCATCTCGTCATACAGCTGCAGGATGACCTCTGTGTCGCTCGACGTGCGGAAGCGTCGGCCCTTGGCTATCAGCCCATCGCGCAATTCCAAATAGTTGAAAATCTCGCCGTTGAACGCAATCGTCAAATTGCCTGACACGTCGGACATCGGCTGCTGGCCATCACCGATCCCGACCACGGACAGCCGCGCATGCCCGAGCCCTGCGTCCGGCGCTATGAACGTCCCTTGCTCATCCGGCCCGCGATGGGCGATCGCAGCTGTCATGCGCGCAAGCAAAGCTTCCGCATCCCGGACCGAACCGAAATAGCCTCCGAATCCGCACATTACTACAGCCCATATATCGGTGAGATCCGAAATATAACCTCAATAGTGATCTTAAGCGTTAACCCGCATATGGTCATACAGAGCATGGTTAACAGTAAATTAAAACAAAACTGGTAATTTTTATGATGATAATCTAATCCAGATACAGAATTACATCTAAAAGTAAATGCAACTCTTGTCCGAGTTGCGGTGGCGCTGTCGCGTAGCGGCTCATGGCTGGCAGGAGCCATAACAGATCGCTTGTGCGTTCGACGGATTTGCAATCCCGAGTCGCCCCGCTCTAACCTGACAAAACGTACGGAACCTAAAAGCGCTTAGTTGCCCCGAAGCCAGTGAGCGCTGCTCTTTTGTGCCCCGTCGAAAATACCAAGAGCTGGCGTCGTCGGTGCATCTGCACATCGGCAAGTGAGCCGATCAGCGATCCAGGCTAGAACCAAACGGTTGTGGTGGGCGATGACGGGCTCGAACCGCCGACATCTTCGGTGTAAACGAAGCGCTCTACCAACTGAGCTAATCGCCCGCTCCGGGCCGGACCTTTAAGCAGTTAGGGCGCGCTTCGCAAGGCCAAATGAGCAGACAACGCGTAGGCCGCTAGCAGGTTTTGGCAACAAAATCCTGCCCGTAAAAAAACCTTCTCCTGTTTGCTGTAATGCTGTCCTGCTCCGCTTGACACCCGGCGGCTTACCCCTTATCCACCGCCCCAACGACGAACACGGCTGACACGTGCTCGTCTTGCGCGGGTGTAGCTCAGTTGGTTAGAGTGCCGGCCTGTCACGCCGGAGGTCGCGGGTTCGAGCCCCGTCACTCGCGCCATTTCTTTCAAGGGGTTAGCTACCGTCCCTTGAAAAGTCTCGACTTTCATTTTTTTCTGAAAGTTGAGCTGGCAGATGGTTCCTTTTAGCGCCTGGTTTTCGTCGATCGAATCCTAGCGGTGATCGCCTCGACCAGTGAGGTGCTCTACAAATCGCGATAGTGTAAGATGCGAGAAGACGCGCCAGCAAGGTAGCCCGTCAACATCATTGTCCCCAAGACTATCCAAAGCTCGTGCCATGGCTGCAAAAATCTTAATGGCGATGAGAGGCCCTTGCAAATGAGGACATCAATCGAAAATTGTGAGATTTAGGTTCGATCTGACCGGTCAAATAAGGGGGACTTTGTTCATGCGTGATCAAACCGATGGTTACCTAAATCTTCTTGAATCCACACTTGCCGCCGCTCTCCAGGACCAACGTACGGTGGACGAACAGCGTCAGAGCATTGCGCCTCTCGTGGATGGCATGTCTCTTTTTGACAGCGTTCGGCACAATGACGATCGCGGCAGCGTCACCGAGATCTATGATCCGCGCTGGGGTTGGCATCCCGATCCCCTGGTTTTTTCCTACATTTTCACGATTCGTCCTGGCATGGTGAAGGGTTGGGGTTTGCACAAGCTGCATGAAGACCGCTATTTCGTGGTGAGCGGCGAATTGGAACTTGTCCTTTACGATCCTCGACCTGAATCCAGCACCTACGGGAAGATTTCGAAGGTTTACCTCTCTGGCAGTCGTCCCCGCCTTGTCAATATTCCGAAATTTGTCTGGCATGCCGACCGCAATATTGGAAAATCCGAACTAGTCGTTATTAATTTTCCAACAATACAGTATGATCATTCAAATCCGGATAAGTACCGTTTGCCGATTGATACCGATCTCATTCCTTATGATTTCGGAAACGTAGAGGGATGGTGAACACACCCCGCATTTCCATTCTGATGCCGACCCATTCGCGCGTCGACGTTATCAACCTGGCCATCCAATCGGTATTGGATCAAACCTTCGAGGATTTCGAACTGCTGGTGGTAGGCGACGGCTGCGCGCCCGGCACGGCGGAGGTTGTTGAAGGCTTTCGAGACAACCGCATTCGCTTCTTCGATCTCCCCAAGGCGCCGAGTTTTGGCTACGCAAATCGCAACATCGCGCTGCGCGAGGCACGGGGCGAAATGATTGGCTTTGCAGCCGACGACGATCTGTTGTTTCCAGATCATTTTGAGATTCTTGCCGATGCGCTCAAAGGCGGGGCTGCCATCTCGTACAGCCAGGCGCTGTGGGTTTCCACGGACGGCATAGCCGCGCCCTTTTTGACCAATCTGGACATGGCCGACGAGTTTCGATTTTTCATGGAGAACGGTAACACAATACCAGCCAGTTGTTTTCTGTATCGGGCTGATAGCCTGCCTTCGCGAGACGTCTGGCCGGAGGATGTCGCGTCGGCCGCCGACTGGCGATTGTGGCAACGGATCATACGGGAGAATCCACACAATCCCTTCAGCTATTGCCGTATCCCAACTGTCTTGCATTTCAGCGCAACATGGAAGAAATCCCGGCACTCCGCAGTATCGCAACTCTCTACGCTTCTTGCGATTGCCGATGGGGCAGGCTGGTGGCCCCCCGCCTTACGAGTTTGGGTACCGGCGGGCAGCAATGAACAGTACGAGTATTCACGCCTCATGCGTGTGGAACCCGCGGCGTGGGTTGAGCAGATGCGTCGGGCCGTCGGCGATCTCGTGGCACGGCTTGCCTGGGAAGACGTGCAGAAGACTCGACCCACACTTGCAAAAGTCCAAGCAGAAAAAGCCATACTGCAACCGGAGGTATCGAGGTTGCAAAATGAGCTCGATCTGGCTCGCCAACGCTATATCGAACTTGAGGATACGGCTTCTAATGCGACGGCGGAAAAGGAGAAGATGGAGAAAGAACTGCAAGCTTGCCGAGCGGTAGTCGCAGCTTTGTACCAGTCCAGAAGCTGGCGCATCACGAGGCCCTTGCGAAGAATCGCCACCAGCCTGCGTTCGGAAAAATCGTCAAAGTCGCAAAGCGCGTAGATCCGGTCGGGAAACGTTGCCCGGGGGACGGAGCCGAATTGAGGATTCTGGTCGTTTCTCCCCCGCGCGAGATTTCCAGCGCCCGCAGTGCCGCCGCGCTATTTTTGTTTGAGCATTGGATATTCCCAACCTGGTTCCCACTTCTGGGTCCGATGCTCTATTTTTGTTTGAGCAACGGATTTTCCCAAAACCGGTTCCCACTTTTGGGTCCGATGCTCTGCCGGAGAAAAAGCCTTGGACGCTCTGAAATCGCTCATCGAATCGCGCCGTTTCGACCTCGTGATCATGGTCCTGATCCTGATCAACGCCGTCACGCTCGGCCTCGAAACCTCGCCTGGCGCGGTTGCTGCCTTTGGGCCGCTTCTGACGGCCATCGACCGCACGATCCTCGGCGTCTTCGTGCTCGAACTCGCGATCCGGGTGGTCGTCTACAGGACGCATTTCTTCCGCGATCCATGGCGCATCTTCGACCTCCTCGTCGTCGGTTTCGCGCTTATCCCCGCGACCGGTTCGCTCTCCGTGCTGAGGGCGCTGCGCATCTTGCGGGTCCTGCGGCTGATCAGCATCGTTCCGTCGCTGCGCCGTGTCGTCACCGGCTTCATCACCGCCCTGCCCGGCATGGGCTCGATCATGCTGTTGCTCGGGCTGGTGTTCTACGTCTTTGCGGTGATGGCGACGAAGCTCTACGGCGCATCCTTTCCCGAACTGTTCGGCGGCATACCGGAATCGCTCTTCACGCTTTTCCAGGTGATGACTCTCGAAGGCTGGTCGGACGGCGTGGTGCGCCCGGTCATGGAAGTCTATCCGACCGCCTGGCTGTTCTTCATCCCATTCATCATCGCGACCTCGTTCACCGTGCTCAATCTGTTCATCGGCGTGATCGTTTCGGCGATGGAGGCCGAGCATGAAGCTGTAGAATCGGCCGACAGGGCAACGCTGCATAGCGATCAGGCCACCATCCTCGCGGAAATACAGGCGCTGCGGACAGAGGTCCGGGAACTGTCGGGCATTCGCAGCTAGATCGCCTCAGCGCGGCCGGACAAGCATTTCCCTGCGGACATTGCGCATACAGCCAGTATTATCCGGCGAGCAGCGCCTCGACCTCATGCAGTGACGGCATCGACGGCGCCGTGCCCGGACGCGTCACCGAAATGCCGGCGACCGCGCAGGCGAAGCGGACCGCTTGCAACGGTTCCACCCCTCTCGCAAGTGCTGCGGCCAGGCCGCCATTGAAGGCGTCGCCCGCGCCGGTAGTTTCGACCACCGCGCCGGCATTGACCGCGCCGACATGGTCGGAGCGATCGGCCGTATGCAGGAGCGCGCCGTTTTCACCGAGCGTCACAATGACCGCGCCGACGCCCTTTTCGAGCAGCCTGTCGGCGGCGCGGCGGGCGTCGTCGATCGACGACACCTTGATGCCGGTCAGTTCCTCGGCCTCGGTCTCGTTGGGCGTGACATAGTCGCAAAGCGTGTAGATGCGGTCCGGAAGCTTTGCCGCGGGCGCCGGGTTGAGGATGGTCGTCACCCCTGCCCCGCGCGCGATCTCCAGCGCCCGCAGCGCCGCGTCGATCGGCTGCTCGAGCTGGGTGACGAAAACGCCGGCCGAGCGGATCAGGCCGGCATGGGTCTCGATGTCGTCGGGCGAAATCAGCATGGCCGCGCCGGGGCTGACGATGATGGCGTTGTTGCCGGTCGTCTCCTCGACGAAGATATAGGCTGCACCCGTGTAACTTTCCGGCGTGTCGATGACGGCGCTCTTCACGCCGGCCTGCGTCCAGGTCTGCCTGGCCATATCGGCAAAGGGATCGACGCCGAGGCGGGTCAAGAAGGTGACGTCGGCGCCGAGACGGCCAGCCGCAACCGCCTGGTTCGACCCCTTGCCGCCTGGGCCAAGCGTGAAGGATGTGCCAAGGATCGTCTCGCCCATGCGCGGCTGGCGGGCGGCGCGGTAGGCAGTGTCGGCGACGAATACGCCCAATATGACGACAGGCTTGCCTGGCATCTGCCTACTCCACGTCCGGCGGAACAACGCCCTTGCGGAACGCAAAACAGCCATAGAAGCGGCGCTCGCCGGTCTGGATGACGCAATAGGCCTTCTTGGCGCGCTCGTAGAATGCATAACGCTCGACCGAAATCATCGGCCATGGCTTGCCCTCCGCCGCGTCGATCTCTCTTTGCACTTGCCTCTGGACGGGCGGGATCTCGTTCGGCTGCCCGACGATCTCCATGCGGGCGGCGGCATCGTCGACGAAACTGTCCAGCGGATAGAGCGACAGCACCGCCTTGACCACATCGGCCGCCGGCGCGTCGATGCGCAGCAGCCGGCCGAGCACGGTCTGGCGCGCCACCGAATCGGAGGGGAAATTGGTGTCGGCGATGATCAAATCGTCGCCATGACCCATTGCCCGCAGCGCCTGGAGCACGTCGGCATTGAGCAGCGGATTGATCCCTTTGAGCATGGCATTCCTCCCGAACGGGCTTTTGTGTGAGGTCAGATACGGCGGCCGGTCTCTGCGTCGAAGAGGTGGACCTGCTCGAGCCGCGGTTTCAGGTGCAGCGTGTCGCCTGGCTTGAAGTCGTGGCGCTCGCGAAACAGCGCCACCATCTCGCCCTCGCCGAAACGCAGGAACACCAGCGTTTCGGAACCGGTCGGCTCGACCACCGAAATCTTCGCCGGCACGCCGTCGGGGTGGATTTCAAGATGCTCGGGCCGCACGCCGTAGACGACATTGCGGCCGTCCTCCACCGCACTCTTCGCTGATATCGGGAATGGCGTCCCGGCGATCTCTACGACAGCTTTGTCGCCCTTGCGCACCACGCCCTTGAGCAGGTTCATCGACGGCGAGCCGATGAATCCGGCAACGAACAGATTGGCCGGCCGATCGAACAGTTCCAGCGGCGCGCCGACCTGCTCGATGCGGCCGTCGCGCATCACTACGATCTTGTCGGCCATGGTCATGGCCTCGATCTGGTCGTGCGTGACATAGATGGTGGTGGTCTTCAGCCGCTGGTGCAATTCCTTGATCTCGGTGCGCATCTGCACGCGCAGCTTCGCGTCGAGATTCGACAGCGGCTCGTCGAACAGGAACACCTGCGGGTTGCGCACTATGGCGCGGCCCATGGCGACGCGCTGGCGCTGCCCGCCCGAGAGCTGGCGCGGATAGCGCTTGAGGTAGGGATTGAGGTCGAGGATATCGGCGGCGCGCCTGACCCGCTCGGCGACATCAGCCGGGTCGGTCTTCCGCAGCTTCAGTGCAAAGGCCATGTTCTGCTCCACCGTCTTGTGGGGGTAGAGCGCATAATTCTGGAACACCATGGCGATGTCGCGCTTGGCCGGCGGCAGATGATTGACGACACGGTCGCCGATGGCGATCGTGCCACCGGAAACGGTCTCCAGCCCCGCCACCATTCTGAGCAGCGTGGACTTGCCGCAGCCCGAAGGGCCGACCAGCACCACAAACTGCCCATCAGCTATGTCGACGCTGACATCGTGCAGGACCTTGACGGTTCCGAACGCCTTGGCCACATTGCTGATCGCGACTTGAGCCATCGGCCCCCCTTTCGTTGCGGTGAAGCTAAACAACGCAAACGGCGAGGGCAAGTCAGTCTTTTATCGATAAAAAACCCTACTCTCGTTGACACGGCACTTGGTTGCGAGAATAGTGAAAGGGCTCGTGTTATGCCCCTGTTCCGGGCGCGCCGAAACGCTAATCCGGACCATGGAAATCGAAGCGTCGCGGGAGGGAATTTGGGCCACTAATCCTGGGAGTCGCTGTTGTTGGGGAACATGTCCAGCGCTCCAGACATCCGAAAACAATCATCATTTGAGATTCTGGGAGGAACGAAATGAAAGTCAGCCTTTACAACCAGTTTATGCGCGCGGGAGCCACTCGCCGCGATGTGCTCAAGGGCGCGGCCAGCATGGCAGCGATCGCCGCGGCATCCGGCGCCGGGCTTGGCGCGCTGACGCGCCCGGCTTTCGCCGCAAGCGAACTGCGCGCGCAGATCCTGCAAATCCCGGGTGTCGGCAAGGGCCAGCCGACCGATGCCGACTTCCAGCAGGTCGGCGAGCTTTGCCTGGAGGCGACCAAGGCCAACGTCAAGGAAGGCGAGTTCGCCGGCGTCGAGCTCACCTTCATGGGCCTCAACAACCAGAACCTGCACAATGTGCTGTTTCGCGGCTTCCTGAAGCCTTGGGAAACCTACACCGGCGCCAAGATCAACTGGATCGACCTGGCGCAGGCGGACTACAATGCCCGCCTGCAGCAGTCGATCGCCACCGGCACCGTCGATTTTGACATCATCGAGATGGGTGCGCCGTTCGAAGGCGACGTCTGCGGCAAGGGCCTGACCTCCGAAATGCCGGACTGGGTCAAGGATCAGATCGACATGAAGGACGTCGTGGCCTATCTGCAGCCGCCGGTCGGCACCTGGGACGGCAAGCAGTATCGCGTGACCGTCGACGGCGACGCGCATAATTTCAACTACCGCACCGACGTGTTCGCCGATGCCGACCTCGCCAAGGCGTGGAAAGATGGCGGCGGCGAAGGTGAATGGGGCGTGCCGAAGACCTGGCAGCAGGTGCAGGCCGTGACCAAATTCCTCAAGGGCAAGCAGTTCCAGGGCCAGGACGTCTTTGGCTATCTCGACGCGCCCAAGGCGTGGGGCGGTTTCGGCTTCTACTTCCTCGGCAGCCGCGCCAGCGCCTATGCCAAGCATCCCGATGACAAGGCCTGGCTGTTCGACGCCGACACGATGAAGCCGCGCATCAACAATCCGGCCTGGGTGCGGGCGATCCAGGATGTGATCGACGCGCTTCCGTCGGAGCCCGCCGATCAGATCAACGCCGACCCGAACACCACCGCCTTCCAGCAGTTCCTGGCCGGCACCGGTTCGATGGTCACCTGGTGGGGCGACGTCGGCTCCAATGTCAAGACCAACGACTCCTCGGTCGTCGGCGACGTCACCGGCTTCTCGATCCTGCCTGGCTCGGACGACGTCTACAATTCCAAGACCGGCCAGTGGGACAAGCTCGCCAGCGGCCCGAACTATGCGCCGAACTGCGCCTATCTCGGCTGGGGCGTCTATGTCATGGCCCGCGTCGACAGCGACGAAAAGAAGAAAAAGGCGGCATGGTCTGCCGCGGCCCATCTCGGCGGCAAGGACCTGTCGCTCTGGTGCGCGGCATATCCGTCCGGCTTCCAGCCCTACCGCAACTCGCATTTCGACATTCCGGAATGGGTGGCGGCCGGTTACGACGAGGCATTCATCACCTCGTATCTCAAGTCGGAAGCCGACAGCTACAACCATCCGAACGCCGCGATCGAACCGCGCATCCCCGGCATCTTCCAATATTACAGCGCCGCCGAGGACATTCTGGCCAACACGTTCGCCGGAAAGATGAAGGCGCAGGAAGGCGCCGACGCCATCGCAGCCGCATGGGAGAAGCTGACCGACCAGATCGGCCGCGAAAATCAGGTCAAGCTCTACAAAGCCGGGCTGGGCTTTTTGGCTTATAGTGTGGTCACCGGTGGGCCGGCGACGCGAAGCCGCCGGACCGCACCTAGACCGGCCAACCGGTCATTAAAGCATTCAGTGAACGGACGAGACGCGTGGCTGACCAGACCTTGCCCACGAATGCGTGGCCGGCAAACGCCGCTCCATCCGATCTGATATCGCCGGGCCGCAAGCGGCTCGGCCGGGCCTTGATGGCCGCTGCGACGCTTGGCCTTCTGGCGGTGATCGCAGTTCAGATCCTCTACAAGACAGAGGTCGACACCATCGGGTTCGAGACCTGGCGGCCGGTCGTCTATGCCTATGTGCTGTGGGGGGCTGCGCTCGGCATCGGCCAGGTGCTGACACGCGGCGAAGACGGCCAGCGCGCGCTGTTCCTTTTGCCGGCGCTGCTGTTCACCATCGCCATGGTGATCTTCCCGACGCTGTTCGGCTTCTACATCGCACTGACCGACTGGAACCTCAGTTCCTTCTCCGGCCGGAAGTTCAACGGGCTCGACAATTTCTGGCAGATGCTGGCCGATCCCTACTATCGCAACGCGCTGTTCAACATGGTGCTCTATGTGCTCGCGGTGCTGGTCGAATATGTCATCGCCTTTGGCCTCGCACTGCTTCTCAACGCACAGATCCGGGCGCGCAAATTCTTCCGCGTCGTTTTCCTCATGCCGTTGATGCTGTCGCCGGTCGCAGTATCGTGGATGATCGGCAAATCGCTGATGGAGTACCGGTTCGGGCCGGCCGCGGCGCTGGCGCGCCAGCTCGGCTGGGAAAATCCCGCCTTCTTCTCAAACCCGATCACCGCCCGCATCTCGATCATGGTGCTGGATGCCTGGACCTTCATCCCGTTCATGATGATCATGCTGCTCGCCGGCCTTCAGGCGATGTCACGCGAGGTGCTCGAGGCGGCCAGGGTAGACGGCGCCAATGCCTGGCAGACCTTCTGGCAAGTCACCTTCCCGCTAATGCTGCCGGTGTCGGTGACGGCGATCATCCTGCGCATCATCTTCAAGCTGAAGCTTGCCGACATCATCATCACCGTCACCTCGGGCGGCCCGGGTGGTGCAACCGATTCCGTCTCAAGCTTCATCTATCGCGAGTATCGCGACCGCTCGAATGTCGGCTACGGCACCATGCTGGCTATGGCCTACCTCATCATCATCATCGTGTTCGTGACGTGGCTGTTGAAATTCGCCAACCGCTTCGTGCGCAACGTCAATTGATTGGGCGGCAACATGAGCGTTCAGACCACCGAGTATGCCGCTTCCGAAATCCGCTCGCCGGCGAGCTTTTTCGCCAACCGCGTCTTCATCTATGGCGCGCTGGTGTTCTGGGCCTTCATCTGCCTGTTCCCGATCTACTGGACGATAACCACCTCGTTCAAGACCGCCGTCGACGTCACCCAGGGCCATCTCATCCCCTTCGTCGACTTCCGGCCGGACTGGAAGGGCTGGCGCTCGCTCGGCCTGTCGCCAGACTCGATCTTCCGGACATCGACGGTGCGCGACGAGTTCATCAAGCGCTTCATGAATTCGGTCATCACTTCGGTCGGCGCGTCGAGCCTCGCCATCGTCATCGGCAGCCTCGCCGCCTACGGCCTGACCCGCTACCGCTATCACTTCGCATGGTTCAAGAATGAGGACATATCCTTCTTCTTCCTGTCGCAGCTGATCCTGCCGCCGGTCGTGCTCGCTTTGCCTTTTCTCGTGCTGTACCGGGAAGTCGGCATGCTCGACACGCGCATCGGGCTAATCCTGCTCTACACGCTGATGGTGCTGCCGATCGTCATCTGGATCATGCGCGACCAATTCAATTCGATCCCGGTCGAACTGGAGGAAGCAGCCCTCGTCGACGGCCTGTCGATCTGGGGCGCCTTCTTCCGCATCGTCATGCCGATCGCGCTGCCGGGCATGGTCGCCGCCTTCATCCTGGCAATGGTGCTGTGCTGGAACGAGTATTTTTTCGCCGCCCTGCTGACTTCGACCGACGCCAAGACCATTCCGGTCATGGTGGCGAGCCAGACCGGCTCGCAAGGCATCAACTGGTGGTCGATGGCAGCCCTTGCCACCGCCGCCATCACGCCGCTCGCCGTCATCGGCATCGCGCTGGAACGCTATCTGATCATGGGCATGACCGCGGGCGCGGTGAAGTAGACAATCAGTTGCCACGCTGGAGGGACAGCACCCCCCTCTGTCCTGCCGGACATCTCCCCCTCAAGAAGGGAGATTACGCGCCCAACCGCTTTCGCCAATCTCCATCGCAGTAGACTGAGCGGGGCGCGAAGGATCGCTACGGCTTTCATCCTGCACCCTGCAACGGTCGAAATGGCGCATCCTTTAACGCGACAGGATCGCCCGCAGATGCTCAAGGATCATCGCGACGCCCTTTTGGCCCAGTTCCGCCGAGGCTTCCGGCGCGCTCGCCGTATACCAGCCCGTATTGTCGGCGAAATGGCCGCCGTCCACCGCTTCGGGGCACAGCGCCAGCATCAGCGACGTCTCGCCGATCCCGGCATGATCGAACGGATATTGGCCGTTCATTGCGGCGGGCATCAGCGGATGCACCTGCACCCAGTTGAAGAAATTTTCACCCGCGGCATGCCCGGCATAGTAGTCGGCCATCGCCTGCGAGCCCCACCAGCCCTCGCCGCGCTCCTTTTCGAGAAAGCGGAAGATCGCCTGCCGCCCAGCGGTCTTGAAGGCGAGGTCGGTCGGCATCCCGGCGGCAAAATTCTCGGTCTGGTGCTGGATGATGGCGTGGATGTTGCGGAAGCCGATGCGCAACAGGCTGTAGAACAGTTCTTCGCCGAATGGCGCCAACGAATTGCCGCCGACTTGCACCGAGCCATTGCCCTCCGGCGGCGCCACCGCGTAGCTCGCCGCGCCATAGTAGAAGGGCGGCAGGATGACGATGTCGGCCTCCTTTTCGTACAACTCCAGCATCTTGACGACCGCCAGCGTGTCCATGCCAACAGCCATATGCTCGCCATGGTATTCGAGCACGCCGAGAGGGAGCACGGCCGGCCAGTTCTCGGCGATGGCCTTGCGGATCTGGTGCGGCAGCATCAGTTCGTAGCGCATGATCTATTCCATATTGGTGTGACGGGCGCGCATCGCTTCGGGTGATATGCCGGTGATTGTCCTGAGCTTCAGCACCATCACCTCGAACAGAACGAACAGCACGCCTTCGAACAACGAACCCATCGGCAGGATGGATGTCTTTTCCGGTCTCTGGTCGTCGGCCATGGTTTGAGCAGGGATGAGCAAGGCGAAGTCGGCAAGTCTCGCGGCGCTGCTCTCGCCTTGCGCGGTCAGCAGCAGGACGGTCGCACCGGCTTTGCGGGCGACCTGCATTAAGGTCAGAACGGTCGAGGTCTCGCCCGGGCCGGAGCTGACGAGAAAGACGTCACCCGCGCCGAGCGGCGGCGTCGTCATGTCGCCGACCACCGACACAGGCAGGCCGAGATGGTAGAGGCGCATGGCAAAGCCCTGGACCTGCAGCGCCTCGCGGCCGCAGCCATAAACGACGACTTTGTTCGCGCCGGCCAGCATGGCGCAAGCAGCGTCGACGCGGCTCTCGTCGACCCGTGCCAGCACGCTGCCAAGCTCGTCCAGCGCAATCCCGAACAGATTTGTGCCGGCATTCGTCATGGCAGACCCACCAGCTGGCCGGCATCAAAAACCTGTCTGAACGTTGTGGCCACGTTTCCCCCGAACAGCTTGTTTTTGCTCATGCTATCACCGTGAAAATCCGTGTCCAACGGCTCGAAGTACTTTTGAAGTGCCGCAGGCGTGATAGTGTCGTGGCAATTGCGTAGGTGAGGAAATAACGGGACATGAAGACACGGCATTTCGACCGCATCGGCAATGGCGGCATGGCATTCACGGAACTCGGCTTCGGCACGGCGCCGCTGGGAAATCTCTATCGCGCCGTCTCCGACGAGGATGCCAACGCCACGCTGGAGGCCGCCTGGCAGGTCGGCTGCCGCTACTACGACACCGCGCCGCTCTACGGGCTCGGCCTGTCGGAAACGCGGCTCAATCCGTTCCTGCGCTCGAAGAAGCGCGACGACTATGTGCTGTCGAGCAAGGTCGGCCGCATCATGCGCGCCTGCCCGCCGGACCAACGCACCGGCATCGGCAAATTCTTCGACACACCGTCGCGCCAGGAGGTCTACGATTACAGCTATGATGGCGTCATGCGCTCCTTCGAAGCCTCGCTGGAGCGACTCGGCGTCGACCGCATCGACATCCTTTTCGTGCATGACGTCGACATCTTCACCCATGGCAGCAAGCAAGCCTCGGACCAACGCATCGAGGAGTTCATGCGCTCGGGCTATTACGGGCTGCTGGCCCTGCGCGACCAGGGCATCATCAAGGCGTTCGGCGGCGGCATCAACGAATGGCCGGTCGCCCAGACACTTGCCGAGCGTGGCGACTTCGACCTTTTCCTGCTTGCCGGGCGCTATACGCTGCTGGAGCAGGAGGCGCTGCAATCCTTCCTGCCGCTATGCCAGAAGCGCGGCATCGGCATCGTTCTCGGCGGACCGTATAATTCCGGCATCCTGGCAACCGGGCCGAAGCCCGGCGCCTACTACAACTATTCCGAGGCGCCGCAGGATATTATCGACCGCGTCACGCGCATCGAGGCCATCTGCAAGCGCCACGGCGTGCGCCTGATCGAGGCGGCACTGCAATTTCCGCTGCTGCATCCTTCCGTCGTTTCAGTGATCCCCGGCGGCCAGCGGCCGAGCGAGGTCGAAAGCAACCGGGCGCTGCTCGACGCAAAGCTGCCATCGGCACTCTGGGCCGATCTCAAGAAGGAAGGGCTGATGCGCGCGGATGCGCCGACCACATAGACCTGGTCCGCCGTCATCTCGCGACAGGGACAAGCCACCGAAGTGCACGTAAAAGAAAAGCCGGGCATGCCCGGCTTTTCTGATTTCTGAAAATGATAAAAGGGCGCCTCTAGTTTACTGCGTCCTTGAGGCCCTTGCCGGCCGAAAACTTCGGCACGGTGCGCGCCGGAATCTTCACTTCCGCACCGGTCTGCGGGTTGCGGCCGGTCGAAGCGGCGCGTTTTGACACGGTGAAATTTCCGAAGCCGACAAGCCGGACATCGCCGCCCTTCTTCAGCTCGCCGGTGATCACGGAAAACACCGCATCCACCGCCGACTGCGCGTCACCCTTCGAAATACTCGCGGCATCGGCGACAGCGGACACCAGTTCGTTCTTGTTCATAAAAATTCCCTTCCATGAGAAAACCGGAAACGTACGACTCATCCGGCAGGAAACGGACTTTAGAAAGAAGCGTCCCTGCAACCAAGTCGAAAAGCGTGAAAAAAATCGAAAAAAGCCCGGAATTCCGGGGTTTTTCACATGAAAAAGCCGGGCTCAAGGCCCGGCTCTCCGTTTGTGCATTGCAACTTTAGTAAGTGCTAATGGGCCAGCGACTTGCTGGCGTCGTCTCCGGCATCCACCGCAGCCGGCGCATTGACCGGCTCGACCCACTCGATCGGCTCCGGCATACGCACCAGCGCATGGCGCAAGACTTCGCCGACCCGTGAGACCGGAACGATCTCCATATTGTTCTTCACGTTGTCCGGAATCTCCGCCAGATCCTTGGCGTTGTCTTCCGGGATCAGCACCTTCTTGATGCCGCCGCGAAGTGCTGCAAGCAGCTTTTCCTTGAGCCCACCGATCGGCAGCACCCTGCCGCGCAGCGTGATCTCGCCGGTCATCGCCACATCGGCCCTGACCGGGATGCCGGTCAGCACCGAGACGATCGCCGTCGCCATCGCCACACCCGCCGATGGTCCGTCCTTGGGCGTTGCGCCCTCGGGCACGTGGACGTGGATGTCGCGCTTGTCAAACAGCGGCGGCTCGACGCCGAAATCGATGGCCCGCGAGCGGACATAGGAGGCCGCCGCCGAGATCGATTCCTTCATCACGTCGCGCAGATTGCCGGTCACCGTCATGCGGCCCTTGCCGGGCATCATGACGCCTTCGATCGTCAGCAGCTCGCCGCCGACTTCCGTCCAGGCGAGGCCGGTGACGACACCGACCTGATCGTCGGCCTCGACCTGACCGAAGCGGAAGCGCGGAACACCAAGATAATCGGCGAGATTGTCCGCCGTGATGGTGATCGTCTTCTTCTTCGTCTTCAAGATCTCGGTCACTGCCTTGCGGCCGAGCTTCATCAGCTCGCGCTCCAGGCTCCGGACGCCAGCTTCGCGAGTGTAGGTCTGGATGATGCCGCGGATCGCGTCCTCGCCGACGGAGAACTCCTTCGGCTGCAGCGCATGATCGCGGATCACCTTGGGCATCAGGTGGCGCTTGGCGATCTCGATCTTCTCGTCCTCGGTGTAGCCGGCGATACGGATGATCTCCATGCGGTCCATCAACGGCGCAGGGATGTTCAACGTGTTCGCCGTCGTCACGAACATCACGCTCGACAGGTCGTATTCAACCTCGAGATAATGGTCCATGAACGTCGAGTTCTGCTCGGGATCGAGCACCTCGAGCAAAGCCGACGACGGATCGCCGCGGAAATCCTGGCCCATCTTGTCGATCTCGTCGAGCAGGAAGAGCGGGTTGGACTTCTTCGCCTTCTTCATCGACTGGATAACCTTGCCGGGCATCGAGCCGATATAGGTGCGCCGGTGACCGCGGATTTCGGCCTCGTCGCGCACGCCGCCCAGCGCCATGCGGATGAACTCGCGGCCGGTCGCCTTGGCGATCGACTTGCCGAGCGAGGTCTTGCCGACGCCGGGAGGTCCGACGAGGCACAAGATCGGCCCCTTCAGCTTCTTCTGGCGGCTCTGTACGGCGAGATACTCGACGATGCGGTCCTTGACCTTGTCGAGGCCGAAATGATCGGTATCGAGCACGTTCTGCGCGAAGGCCAGATCATGCTTGACCTTGGAGTTCTTGCCCCACGGTATCGACAGGATCCAGTCAAGATAGTTGCGCACGACGGTCGATTCAGCCGACATCGGCGACATCGTCCGCAGCTTCTTCAGTTCGGCTTCCGCCTTTTCGCGGGCCTCCTTGGAGAGCTTAGTCTTCTTGATGCGCGCCTCGATCTCGGCGGCCTCGTCGCGGCCATCCTCGCCCTCGCCGAGCTCCTTCTGGATCGCCTTCATCTGCTCGTTGAGGTAGTATTCGCGCTGGGTCTTCTCCATCTGGCGCTTGACGCGCGAACGGATGCGCTTCTCGACCTGCAGGACGGAGATTTCGGCTTCCATGAAGCCCATCGCCTTTTCCAGCCGCTCCTTGACCGAAAGCGTGGCCAGCATCTCCTGCTTCTCGGGGATTTTGATGGCAAGGTGCGAGGCAACCGTATCGGCGAGCTTGGAATAGTCGTCGATCTGGCTGGCGGCACCCACCACTTCGGGCGAGATCTTCTTGTTCAGCTTGACGTAGTTCTCGAAGTCGGTGACGACCGAACGGGCCAGCGCCTCGACCTCGACCTCTTCCTCCTCCGGTTCGACCAGCGCTGCGGCACGGGCCTCGTGGAAGTCGGGACGGTCGGTGAAGGAGACGATTTTCGCGCGCGAGGCGCCTTCGACCAGCACCTTGACGGTGCCGTCCGGCAGCTTCAGCAACTGCAGCACATTGGCGAGCGTGCCGATGTCGAAGATGGCATCGGACTCGGGATCGTCGTCGGCGGCATTCATCTGGGTCGCAAGCAGGATCTGCTTTTCCTGACCCATCACCTCTTCCAGCGCCTTGATCGACTTTTCACGCCCGACAAAGAGCGGAACGATCATGTGCGGGAACACCACGATGTCGCGCAGTGGGAGGACTGCGAAGACGCCGTCGCTGGGAGCCTTGGATATTTTGGCCATTGTCCAACCTTTCATGTCGCGACCGCCAATCGGCCAACCGCGAATCTCATATTAACGACCGAGGATCGTTCCGCCTACCACCGTTTGTGACGGGAGTTTTACAGCACAGAATTCGGCACCCCGGCCTTCCTCAGTTAGTTGGAGGCCCGGGGGGCAAAGATCAAGGGCCAAACCGCTCATCCGGTCTGTCACAATCCATTCATCCAATCTGTCACAATCCGTTCATCACAAGTTGGCACATCCGCAACGGCAAAACGGCGCCTCGCGGCGCCGTTTCAAAATAAAGTCCATTGCCGGCTCACGTCAGGCGCTGACGTTGCCCTTCTTTTCCTTCTGCTCGGAATAGATGTAGAGCGGTCTGGCGTTGCCGGACACCACCTCTTCCGAAATAACCACTTCGCGCACGCCTTCCAGCGCCGGCAGCTCGAACATCGTGTCGAGCAGGATCGCTTCCATGATCGAGCGCAGGCCGCGCGCGCCGGTCTTGCGCTCTATGGCGCGCTTGGCGATCGCCGACAGCGCATTCTCATGGAAGGTCAGGTCGACATTCTCCATCTCGAACAGCCGCTGATACTGCTTGACCAGCGCGTTCTTCGGCTCGGTCAGAATCTGGATCAGCGCCGGCTCGTCGAGGTCCTCCAGCGTCGCCAGGACAGGCAGGCGGCCGACGAATTCGGGAATGAGGCCAAACTTCAACAGATCCTCAGGCTCGACTAGGCGGAAAACGTCGCCGGTGCGGCGATCCTCGGGCGAAGCGACGGTGGCGCCGAAGCCGATCGAGGTCTTGCGGCCGCGATCCGAGATGATCTTGTCCAGGCCGGCGAAGGCGCCGCCGCAGATGAACAGGATGTTGGCGGTGTCGACCTGCAAGAACTCCTGCTGCGGATGCTTCCTGCCGCCCTGCGGCGGCACGGAGGCGACCGTGCCTTCCATGATCTTCAACAGCGCCTGCTGAACGCCCTCGCCCGACACGTCGCGGGTGATCGAAGGATTGTCCGACTTGCGCGAGATCTTGTCGATCTCGTCGATGTAGACGATGCCGCGCTGGGCGCGCTCGACATTGTAGTCGGCCGACTGCAACAGCTTCAGGATGATGTTCTCGACATCCTCGCCGACATAGCCGGCCTCGGTCAGCGTCGTCGCATCGGCCATGGTGAAGGGCACGTCGATGATGCGGGCCAGCGTCTGCGCAAGCAGCGTCTTGCCGCAACCGGTCGGGCCGATCAGCAAGATGTTGGACTTCGCCAGTTCGACGTCGTTGTTCTTGCCGGCATGCGCAAGGCGCTTGTAATGGTTGTGGACGGCCACCGACAGCACGCGCTTGGCGTAGGGTTGGCCGATGACGTAATCGTCGAGAACCTTGAGGATCTCCTGCGGGGTCGGCACGCCCTCGCGCGACTTCACCATCGAGGTCTTGTTCTCCTCGCGGATGATGTCCATGCAGAGCTCGACGCATTCGTCGCAGATGAACACCGTCGGGCCGGCGATCAGCTTGCGCACCTCGTGCTGGCTTTTGCCGCAAAACGAGCAATAGAGCGTGTTCTTGGAATCACCGCCGTTGTTGCCGACCTTGCTCATTTTCATGTCCTTTCATAGCCGCCCGCCGATGGTCTGGTTGAAAGGGCGCATATTCAATCTATCGCGGGAATTCGCCGCCGCCAGTGTTCCGGCTCCCGCAACGCATTCCATACGAAACACATATCAGAAAACGTCGCAATGATTCGCACCAATCCCGCACAAAGCTAAGCCGTCGAAAATCAACATAGGCTTAACGTAGGCAATTGCTCCCGTCGAGGGAACAGCCAATTGTGGCCGAAATGCCGCAAGCGGCATCAAAACTGTGTTTTCCCGCCATCCAACTGCCACCCGGCTTATGTGGCAACACCTTCGACCGGCTCGCGCGACGAAATGACCTTGTCGATGAGGCCGAAATCCTTCGCCTCGTCGGCGGTCATGAAGTGGTCACGGTCGAGCGTCTTTTCAATCTCGTCATAGCTCTTGCCGGTGTGCTTGACATAGACCTCGTTGAGACGACGCTTCAGCTTGATGATGTCCTGGGCGTGGCGCTCGATGTCGGAAGCCTGGCCCTGGAAGCCACCGGAAGGCTGGTGGACCATGATGCGGGCGTTCGGCGTGGCGAAGCGCATGCCCTTCTCGCCTGCGGTGAGAAGCAGCGAGCCCATCGAGGCCGCCTGGCCGATGCACAGCGTCGCCACCGCCGGCTTGATGAACTGCATGGTGTCGTAGATCGCCATACCCGAGGTGACGACGCCACCGGGGGAATTGATGTAGAGGTTGATTTCCTTCTTCGGATTCTCCGCCTCGAGGAACAGGAGCTGCGCGCAGACCAGCGTCGCCATGCCGTCCTCGACCGGACCGGTGATGAAAATGATGCGCTCTTTCAGGAGCCGCGAGAAAATGTCGTAGGCCCGCTCGCCGCGATTGGTCTGTTCGACCACCATCGGAACGAGGTTCATGTAGGTTTCGACGGGGTTCTTCATGGACTATCCCTTATTGAGGATGGGATTCCGGCGCCGGGGGATTAGAAAGTCGGGCAGAATCGGTTCTGGATCGTTGTCCTGTAAATAGGATGTCGGCTCACCCTAGCGCAAGGCCGCCCCTCCTAGCCATCCGGTTAAGTCGAATCAAGCTTTCTGCACAGGATTCGCCCGCAGCTACGCCGGAAGCGTTCTGCTGCTCTTGAGGCGGCGCGGCCGCGTAGCAGTTTCTTAACCGCGTCGCTTAACGAAATATCTCGAAACTGCTTTCCCGCGATGCGGCTTCCCCTACAATTCAACGTTGAGCTTTACTGAAGGTTCAACAGGGGAGTGCCATGATCAGGAAAACTGCTTCCTTGGCCATCGCCAACCTTGCCGTTTTCGGTATGGTGTCCGAAACGGCTGCCGGTGGGCGCGCGGTCGAATGCTACGAGCAAGTCAACAGGCCGGCCGTCTACGATACCGTCTATGAAAACGTGCTGGTCAGCCCCGGCGGCCAGGTGGTCGACTACGACCCGCCGATTTATGGCACGGTTGAGCGCGTCGAGCAGATCGCACCGCCCCGCGTCACATACGAGGTCGTGCCAGCTATCACCCGTACCGTCTACCATAAGGTCAAGATGGATGATGGCGGCTATGCGTGGGAATGGCGCATCATCCACGGCCGTAAGGTGCTGTGCAAGGTCTGGCGCAAGGCCCGCTACGCGCGCGTCGCCGAAACAGTCGTCGTCGAACCCGAGCGCACCCGACGGGTTGTCCTCCCAGCCGAATATGAGAGCGTTGCCCGTGAAGTGCTGGTGCGACCGGAGCGGCGGCACATCACTGAGATCGCGCCATCATACCAGAGGGTGGCGCGCCGCGTGATGGTGCAGGAAGGCTCGACCAGTTGGCGGCGGGCGCATATCCCAAAGCATTGCAGGTATTAGCTCAGGCCACCTCTGCCCTTAGCCATGTCTTCAAGCCCGCGATATCACCGTCGCCGACGGCGGCCGCTATGCGCCTGCCGACCGCTGCGCCGAATTTGTAACCATGGCCGGAGCAGGCCGAGACAACAAGGCATTTGCCCTTTTCATGCGCCAGGAATTTCTTGTCGGCGGTGAAGGTGTAGGCGCAGGTCACCACCTCGGTCACCCCATACTCCTCGATGCGGGCGATCGGCGGCGAGAACAGATTGCGGATCGCTTCGCCCTCGCCCAGCACCGGCTCACGGTTCCAGTCGGCGTCGCTGGTCGGCACCTTGTGCAGGCCAGAACCGAACTTCATGCCGGCGCCGCCTGACGGTGGGATAACATAGCCGTCGACAGTACCGCCGACATCGAGGATGACCGGGGCAGCCTGCCACGCCGCTTTCAGATCGGCCGGCGGTTCGACATAGGCGAGCGCGTTGCGCCAGGTTTTCAGTTCGCCGTCCAGTTCCGGAAACAGTTTCAGCACCCAAGCGCCTGATGTGACGAGGATGCGGTCGGCCTGCATCGTCTCGCCGCTTTCAAACACGATGTGACCGGCCTCGGCGTCGATCTTCGTCACCTTGCTGTTTTCGTAGACATTGACGCCGTTGGCCCGCAACCATTTGGCGAGCCCCGCCGCGATCTTGCGGCAATGCAGTGCGCCGCCCTCCGGCGAGAAGAAAGCGTAGCGAAAACTTCCGCTCTCGAGGAACGGCCAGCGCGCAACGGCCTCGCCCGGCTCGATCATCTCGAAGGGAAAATCGCCGGCCGCCAGCCCGTCGCGCATCTGCTCGGCGTCGTCACCCTCGTCGCGCGAAATGCAGATGAAGCCGCGCGGATCGAGATGGTTTTCGCCGAGATCGGCCCACATCTCGTCCCAGGCCTCATAGGCTTCGGTGATAAGGCGGCCATAGCCCGCCGCTGCACCATAAGCGCGGCGGATGATGCGGTGATGGTCGCCCGAGGCGGCAAGCGGATTGGGAATAGGTCCCTGCTCGACGATCGAAACCCGGTGCCCGGCCTTGACCAGCGACCATGCCGTCGAAAGCCCCGCAATGCCTGCACCAACCACGATCACATTCATCAAGTCAGTCTTTCCGCAGCCGCACCGGCTGGCTCAACTCATTGGGCTGTCGCGCGCAACATACGGACTGGCACCAAGCTGGCAAGCCGCGTTAATTGTCTGCCATGACCAAATTGATGCCGGCGTATCTTGCCTTCGATCCCTCTACCCGCCAGTTGCGGCTCGATCCACATGAGCCGGCTTTTTTCCAAAACCCTTACGAGGCCTATGCCTTCATGCATCGCGAAACGAACGCCTTCTTCTGGGAAGAGTTCGGTTTTTGGTGCTTCGGCGGCTTTGACGACGTCAACCGGCTGCTGCGTGACCGCCGCTTCGGTCGTCAGAACCCGGCCGGCATCCCCGATAGAAGCAGGACCGACCAGGACCGCACGCATCTCAGCGCCTTCGACGGCATCGAGGCGAATTCGATGCTGGAGCTGGAACCGCCCGTGCACACCAGGCTTAGAACGTTGGTCAACCGCGCCTTCGTCTCGCGTCAGGTCGAGCGTCTCAGGCCGCGTGTCGAGGCGCTCGCCAACGAGTTGATCGACCGTTTCGAACCGGACCAGGTCGACTTGCTGCCGGCCTTTGCGTCGCCGTTGCCGATCACCATCATCGCCGAAATGCTCGGCGTGCCGGTTGAGATGGGGCCGCAACTGCTCGACTGGTCGCATCATATGGTCGCCATGTACATGCATGGCCGCACACGCGAAACGGAAGAGACGGCCAATCGCGCCGCGCGGGATTTTTCGGATTTTCTACGCGGCTATGTCGCCGAGCGCCGCAAAACTCCTGGCGACGATCTGTTGTCGCTGCTGATCTCGGCGCAGGACGATGGCCAAAAACTCTCCGAGGACGAGCTGGTATCCTCGGCTATCCTGCTGCTCAACGCCGGGCACGAGGCGACGGTTCACCAGACAGGCAACGCGGTGCGCTCGATCCTCGCGCGATGCGGTGACCCGCGCCGCTTCTTCACTTCGCCGGAAGCGACCGCAGCCACGGTCGAGGAATGCCTGCGCTTCGACGCGCCGCTGCACATGTTCACCCGCTACGCCTATCAGGAGATCGAGGTCGCTCCAGATATCCTCGTGCGACCGGGCGAGACGATCGGCCTGTTGCTCGGCATGGCCAATCACGATCCGCTGGCTTTTGCCGAGCCCCCCGCCTTCAAATCCGGACGCACGGATCAAAAGAACGTCTCGTTCGGCGCCGGCCTCCATTTCTGCATCGGCGCGCCGCTCGCCCGGCTCGAATTGCAGGTGTCGCTGAAAACCCTGTTCGACCGCCTACCGCGGCTGCATCTTGTCGAACAGCCGCGCTTCCGCGACAGCTATCATTTCCACGGGCTGGAAAAGCTCGTCGTGCACTTTTGAAAACAGCAGGCCCGAGGCTGGATCGCATGCCCGAAAAGATGAAATTCGCTTTTTTGCAGGAACCTCCTTTCTGCTTCACCGACGCTTCCGGAGATGTCTTCGGCTGCGACGTCAGGCTCGCGCAGAAGGTCTGCGAAGCGTTGGGGCTAGAGGTCTTTTCGCCCATCGAGACCGAATTCGCCAAACTGCTTTCCCGGACTGGCCAAAGGCGAGTGGGACATGACCACCGGTCTGTTCATTTCGGACGAACGCAAAAAATCCGTCGACTTCACGCGACCGATCTGGGTGTTGCAGGACGGGTTGCTGGTCCCGAAGGGCAATCCGCGTGGATTCAAAGGCTATCGATCCATCGCCGGAGATGAGACAGCGCTGATCGCCGTCATATCGGGCCAGATCCAACATCAAACAGCCTTGCAAAACGGCGTTCCGCCGGAGCGGATAAGGATATTCGCCACGCAAGCAGGCGCGGCAGACGCGGTCGCGTCCGGTGCAGTTCATGCCTATGCGAGTGTCGCCATGGCGCACCGAGGCTATCTGGCTCAGCGTCCCGACGCGCCTCTTGCGGTCATCGACGTTCCGGCAGCCGAAAAACAGCCAGCCGCCGGCGCTTTCGCTCTCGCCAAAGACAATGCGATCCTGCGCCAGCGCATCGATTCATGCCTGGGCGATTTGCTGGGAACTCCCTGGCACCGGGACATGATGGCCGAATACGGATTTTCCGACAGTGATGTCGATCGGCTTTTGTGAAGCGCCATGCAAGTGATCAAAGCTTGATTACATACTCCTTGCGAGTCGTTTCAAGCACTTCCCAACTTCCCCTGAAGCCCGGCCTGAGCACGAAACTGTCGCCGGCTTTGACGGTGCGCGCCTCGCCGCCTTCTTCTGATATCACCGAGACGCCGGACAGGATGTGACAGAACTCCCACTCGTCGTATTCAATGCGCCACCTGCCCGGTGTCGCCTCCCAAATGCCGGCATAGAGCCCGCCGTCGCGTTCCTCGACGTTCCAGGTGCGGAACTTCGGATCGCCCGAGATCAGACGATCCGGCGCCGGCGCGCCAAGTTCCGGTTCGACACTTTCGACATCGACGGAGAGAAATTTCGGCGCAGTCATGGCCATTCAGACCTTGGCCAGGGCTTGTTCCAGATCGGCGATGATGTCTTCGACATCCTCGATGCCGACCGAGAGTCTGACCGTGTCCGGTCCCGCCCCGGCCACGACCTTCTGCTCGTCGGACAACTGGCGGTGCGTGGTCGATGCCGGGTGGATGACCAGCGACTTGGTGTCGCCGACATTGGCGAGGTGCGAGAACAGTTCGAGCGCTTCAACGAATTTGATGCCCGCGGCATAGCCGCCCTTCAGGCCGAAGGTGAACACGGCACCGGCGCCAAGCGGCGAGTATTTCTTCTGCAGGGCATTGTTCTTGTCGCTCGGTAGGCCAGGATAATTCACCCAGGCAACCTTGGGGTGATCGGACAGCCAGCCGGCGACCTTCACTGCATTGTCACAGTGACGCTGCATGCGAAGCGGCAGGGTTTCCAGCCCGGTCAGGATCAGGAACGCATTGAAGGGCGAGATCGCCGGGCCGATATCGCGCAGGCCAAGCACGCGCGCGGCAATGGCGAAAGCGAAATTGCCGAAGGTCTCATGCAGGACGAGGCCGCCATATTCGGGGCGCGGCTCCGACAGCATCGGATATTTGCCTGATTTCGACCAGTCGAAAGTGCCGCCATCGATAATAGCGCCACCGATCGAATTGCCGTGGCCGCCGATGAACTTGGTCAGCGAATGCACGACAATATCGGCGCCATGCTCGATCGGCCGTACCAGATAGGGCGAGGCCAGCGTGTTGTCGACGATCAGCGGCAGGCCGTGCTTGCGGGCGATGTCGCCGATCTTCTCGATGTCGACGAAGACGCCGCCCGGATTGGCCAGGCTCTCGATGAAGATCGCCTTGGTCTTGTCGTCGATCTGGCTTTCGAAAGTCGAGATGTCGTTGGTGTCGGCCCAGCGCACCTGCCAGTTGAAATTCTTGAAGGCGTGGCCGAACTGGTTGATCGAGCCGCCATAAAGCCTTGTCGCGGCGATGAAATTGTCGCCGGGCTGCATCAGATTGTGGAACACCAGCACCTGCGCGGCATGGCCAGACGCGACGGCCAGCGCTGCCGTCCCGCCTTCGAGTGCCGCGATGCGCTCTTCCAACACCGCCTGGGTAGGGTTCATGATCCGGGTATAGATGTTGCCGAAGGCTTTTAGCCCGAACAGCGAGGCGGCATGATCGGCATCGTCGAAGACATAGGAGGTGGTCTGGTAGATTGGCGTCGCCCGCGCCCCCGTCGCCGGATCGGGCTTGGCGCCGGCATGGACAGCGAGCGTATTGAAACCGGGCGTACGGGTCATCGAAAACCTCCCTTTTTAAACTTTCAGAAATCGCCGGGCATTCTTGGCGAAGCCCAGCCGTGAATGCAAAGAAGAAAATACCCTTCGGCTCGCGATCTATGACCCAGGCGCGAGAAAATTCACCGGCCCAGGGAATTTCCTTTCTACTTCGGGCGAACGCCGAAGCTCTGGAACCCCGACCGCATGATCGGCTTCTTCGACGACAAGACCCCGGAGTTGACGCCGGTCCAGCCAATCTCGCCCGACAGCTTGCCATATTCGATCTTGGGGCAGCGGTTCATCACCACCTTGATGCCGGCGGCCTCGGCGCGCGCGGCCGCCTCGTCGTGGCGCACGCCAAGCTGCATCCAGATGACTCTCGGCAAGGGATCGAGCCGCAAGACCTCGTCGATGACGCCCGGCACCGCTGCGGAAGCGCGAAAGATGTCGACCATGTCGACGGGCTCGGGGAGATCGGCAAGCCTAGCATAGACTGTTCGGCCGAGGATTTCCTTGCCGGCATGGCCCGGATTGATCGGGAGCACTGAAAAACCCTTGGCGAGAAGATATTTCAGTACGAAATAGCTCGGCCGCACGTCGTTTGGCGACGCGCCGACCATGGCGATGGTCTTCACCGAATTGAGGATGCCGGCGATATAGGCATTGTCGTAGGCGTCGTGGTTCATGCCTCGTCCTCATACAGAGCTTCGGCGAGAAAACCATCCGGATCGTTGCAGAAACTGCGCATCATGCGGAAATGATCGGTGTCATGGAAATCGGTCGGGTCGAGGCCGAACCGGCTGATGCGGAACAGCCGCGCGCCGGGACACGCCATCAGCAGCGGCGAATGCGTCGCCATGATCACTTGCGCCGTACCTGATAGATCCATCCGCCGCAGTACCTTCAGAAGCTCGATCTGACGCGTCGGCGACAAAGCGCTTTCGGGCTCGTCGAGGATGTAGATGCCTTGCCTGCGGCAGCGCTCCTCGAAGAAGCGGATGAAGCCCTCGCCGTGCGACCAGGACAGGAAATCGGGCGGCGCTTCACCCGCATCCAGCGCCGCCTGGTCGAGGTAGCGCGCCACGGAGTAAAAAGATTCGGCGCGAAAGAACCAGCCGGCGGTGACTTTCGGCAGCCAATGGCCGCGCAGCGTGGCGGCGAGAGCTGCGCCGCTCTTGTCGATGGCGCGGGAGTGGTCGATGGGCATGTAGCCCTTGCCGCCGCCGGCCTCATCGTATCCAGCCAGCGCGCCGATCGCCTCGAGCAGCGTCGATTTGCCGGTGCCGTTCTCGCCGACGATGATGGTGATGGGCGTGGTGAATTCGAGTTCGAAATCGTGGCTGCGGAAGATCGGCAGATTCCAGGGATATTTTTCCCAATCTGCGACACGGCTGGGCTCGATCAGAATGCGCTTGAGATAGGGCGCCTTCAGCCGCGTCAGTTGCTTGCGATACGCCACCGGAGAAAACGCGGTCAGCCCGGCAGCGAGATGCTGCCGTCTTCCGCAATCGGAAAAGCCGGATTGTGCGCCACTTCCCAGACATGCCCTTCCGTGTCAGCGAAATAGCCATACCAGCCGCCCCAGAAGGCGCGGCCCGCCGGCTTGACGATACGACCGCCGGCCTTTTCGGCCATGGCAAGCACGTCGTCGACTTCCGCATCCGAGCGGGTGTTGTAGGCGAGGTAGATCGCCGACGGCGCCGTGCCGAAGGTGATGCCCGAATCCTCTTCGGCGCTTGCGCGCGGGAACAGGCCCAGAATGACGCCGCCCATCTGGAAAAAGGCGACGCCGTCGGTGATGCCGGCATGGCGGGTCAAGCCCATCGCCTCGTAGAAGCGCGTGGCGCGATCGAGATCGTCGACGGCGATGGTGACGATGGAGATGCGGGCTTCCATATCTAGTCGTCCGTCCATTCGGGCTTGCGCTTGCCGATGAAGGCGCCGATGCCTTCTTCCGCGTCGCGTGCCAGCATGTTGTCGACCATGACTCGGCCGGTGTACGCATAGGCCTCGGCCAGTCCCATCTCGGCCTGCGCGTAGAAGGCTTCCTTGCCGGTCTTGACCACCAAAGACGATTTGGCAGCAATGGTTTGCGCATATTTGGTGACAATCTGATTCAGATATTCGCGCGGCACGACGCGATTGATGAGACCGAATTCCTTGGCCGTCGCTGCATCGATGGATTCGCCGGTCAAAAGCATTTCCATCGCGTGCTTGCGCGAGACGTTGCGCGATAGCGCCACCATCGGCGTCGAGCAGAACAGGCCGATATTGACGCCCGGCGTGCAAAAGGTCGCCTCATGCGAGGCGATGGCGAGATCGCAGCTCGCCACCAGTTGCGCCCCGGCCGCCGTTGCCAGACCGTCGACCTCGGCGATCACAGGCCTGGGATGGCGCACGATTGCCTGCATCAGTGCCGCGCAAGCGGAAAACGTCTCCTCGAAGAATGCCTTGCCACGATCGGCGTCGGCGCGGCGCGCGGTCATTTCCTTAAGGTCGTGCCCAGCGCAGAACACCTTTCCGGCCGCGGCCAGAATGATGACGCGGACGGATCTGTCTGATTTCGCGCGGTCGAGTTCCGCCGTCAGCGCCGCCATGACCGCCAGCGACAGGGCATTGGCCGGCGGATTGGCGAGCGTCAGGCGCAGGATGCCCCCGTCCACTCTCGCGATAACAGGGCCTTCGGCAACAGCCGGCTTGATGGCGACGATTTCGGCCATGGTCTCCAACCTCTTCATCGGCCAGCGGCATCGGATTCGCCAGCCATGGAACAAAAGAACTAGCACGCTGCCGATTGAAGAACAGCCTTGGGACGTGTTTTCTCGGCGGCGCAGCCTCGGCCAAGCGCCCTCGCCTTGAAAACCGCCGGCCATGCCGACGCACATACAGGAAACCGCTTATGCCTGCCCAAAACAATCTCAAACCGGTGCTGACCGCAGCGCAAGTCAACGCGCTGATGGAGACTGTCTACCCGCAGCTCAACGATCAGTTCACCTTCTACGAGGCGATCGACGTGTTTCCCGGCGGCTGCACGGTTCGCCTGAATGCCGACGAGCGGCATTTGCGCCCTGGCGGAACGGTGTCGGGCCCGTCGCTGTTCACACTGGCCGATATAGGCGGCTATGTCTGCGTGCTTTCACATGCCGGGCCGGACGCGCTTTCGGTCACCACCAATCTCAATATCAACTTTGTCCGCAAAGCCGAGGCCGGCCCGATCGACGGCCATTGCCGCATCCTAAAGCTGGGCAAAAGCCTGATGGTGTTCGATATCGACATCATCGCCGGACCGGACGGACACACGGTAGCGCACGCGACGGGAACCTATTCGATCCCGCCGAAGAAGAGCTTTCAATTGCAGGCCTGATTTGCAGGACGGATACGTGTTTCCGCTCGTTCCAAACGACCCTAACGGAACGAAATGTCCGACAACACGTTCGCAGGTCCAATCAGGCCCGCAAAAACATGCCCGAACTTCCCACCTATCTGGCATTCCTGGTCGCTGTGCTCGGCTACCAACTGTCCGGTCCGGGGCCGGACATGCTTCTGGTGATCAGCCGCGGTATCGGGCAGGGTTGGCGGGCAGCACTGGCAACTGCGACCGGGTGCGTTTTCGCAGGCGTGATCCAGATTCCACTGCTGGCGACGGGACTTGCATCGCTGGTCACGTCCTCGCCTGTCGCGTATGGCCTGCTGCAACTGCTCGGAGCGGCGTACTTAATCGCAATCGGGACGAAGTTCTTGCTCATGCGCAAGGGAGCGGAAACAACCAGCATCGTCACAGCCAAGGAAGGAGGTTTGGCAGGTGCCTTTCGGCAAGGCATGATCTGCAACCTGACCAACCCTACCGCACTGGTTTTCATGCTCGCAGTACTGCCGCAGTTCGTCCATTCCTCCACAGGATCGCCGGCGATGCAATTTATCGTGCTCGGGGCCACGATGAAGGCTACGGGCCTTGTGGTCCTGGGAGCTGTAGCCTTGGCCTCAGGCGCGGTCGGCGGCTGGCTGGCACGCAACGCCGGTTTTCTTGTCTGGCAAGAACGCCTGGCTGGTGCGATCATGATCGCTGTCGGCATCAAACTGCTGCTGGCTGCGATTATTCCGGGACGGCGCTAGTCAAATTGTCGGATTCAAGTGCGGTATAATAGTACCTCACCTCTAAGCTTTTGATTTAGCAATGTAATCCTTCTGAAGTGGCCAGAAATGCAACTTGACTGGCTAATTCCTCTGGCCTATAAGCCCTCGCAGGACAGCGGCCCACCAAAGGCCGCCGTTTTGTTATTGGCGGCGGGCGAGCGCCCTGCGTCAATCCAAGCAACAAGAAACGCCTTCCCTTTTCGTTCGTGAATGGGGGGAGGTCCGAACCGAAAGCAACAAATCCATGACAACCTTTTCGCAGAAGCCTGCGGATGTGGTGAAGAAGTGGGTGCTGATCGACGCCGAGGGTCTCGTCGTCGGCCGTCTCGCCACTGTCATCGCCAATCATCTTCGCGGCAAACACAAGCCCACCTTTACCCCGCATGTCGACGACGGCGACAATGTCATCGTCATCAATGCCGACAAGGTGGTGTTCACCGGCAAGAAATTCACCGACAAGGTCTATTACTGGCACACCGGCCACCCCGGCGGCATCAAGGAGCGCACCGCGCGCCAGCTGCTCGAGGGCCGTTTCCCCGAGCGTGTCGTCGAGAAGGCCGTCGAACGCATGATCCCGCGTGGGCCGCTCGGCCGTCGCCAGATGAAGAATCTCCGCGTCTATGCAGGCACGGAACATCCGCATGTCGCCCAGCAGCCCGTCACGCTCGACGTGGCCAAGCTGAACGCCAAGAACAAGAAGGTTTCGTAAAATGGCTGAGCTTTCCTCGCTCGCAGAACTCGGAACTGCCACCGGCAACACCAACACGCAGCCGGCTGCACCCGTCCATGTCCAGAAGCTCGACAAGTCGGGCCGTGCCTATGCCACCGGCAAGCGCAAGAACGCCATTGCGCGCGTCTGGGTGAAGCCCGGCTCCGGCAAGATCGTCGTCAACGACAAGGTGTTCGCCGAATATTTCGCGCGACCGGTCCTGCAGATGATCCTCAACCAGCCGATCATCGCCGCCAATCGCGCCGGCCAGTACGACATCGTCGCCACGGTTATCGGCGGCGGCCTTTCCGGCCAGGCCGGTGCCGTACGCCACGGTATCTCCAAGGCGCTGACCTACTACGAGCCGGCGCTGCGCGCCGTGCTCAAGAAGGGCGGCTTCCTGACCCGCGACAGCCGCGTCGTCGAGCGCAAGAAGTACGGCAAGGCGAAGGCCCGCCGCTCGTTCCAGTTCTCGAAGCGCTAAGCGCTACGCAGCTTCATACGTTCGAAAAGGCCGCCTCCGGGCGGCCTTTTCTTTTGGCTAACCTGACCCAAGTTCAAGACCGATCAGCCGATACCTTGATGAAGTCGATGAACGCGCGCAGTGGAGCCGGCACCAGGCGGTGGCCGGGATAGTAGAGAAATGGCCCGGAGAAGCTCTGCCACCACGGTTCGATGACGGGTTCGAGCGCACCGCTCTCGAAGTAGGGGCGAAGCCAATCCTCGAACAGGCAGACGATGCCGGTGCCGGCGATGGCGGCATCGACGATGAGATCAGCCGCCCCACCCAAGGTCACGAGGAGCGGCCCGGTTGGGTCGACCAGCACCACCTCGCCATCGCGTTCGAATTCCCATGGCGGTACCGTTCGGCCGGCGAAGCGGCCGCGCAGGCAAGCATGGCGGAGCAGATCGCGCGGGTGTTCAGGACGGCCATGGCGATCTAGGTAGGCAGGGCTGGCGGCGGCGGCGAAGCGCTGTACGCGCGGTCCGATCGGCACAGCGATCATGTCCTGCTCCAGCCGCTCGTCATAGCGGATGCCGGCGTCGCATCCTGCTGCCACCACGTCGACAAAGCTCTCCTCGGCGATCACCTCCAGCCGAATACCGGGATAGGCGGCAAGGAAGCGCGGAACAATGCTGGGCAACACCAGCCGCGCTGCGCTAACCGGCACGTTGAGACGCAACGAACCCGCCGGTCTATCGCGAAAGCCGTTCACCACATCCAGCGCCGCCTCTACCTCCGTCAAGGCCGGACCGAGCCGCGCCAGCAAGCCTTCGCCGGCTTCGGTCAGAACGACGCTACGCGTCGTCCGGTTGAGCAGCCGGACACCGAGTTGCGTCTCGAGGCGGCGCACCGCCTCGCTCAAGCCCGACGCACTGCCGCCGCTGGCGCGGGCACCATCGCGAAAACCCTTGGCCCGCGCGACGGCCACGAAAGCGTTCAGATCTCCGAGATCCATCTTCATTGTTCGATATTCCGTACAGCCCGTGCGGAGTGTGCCCAATTATCGTGAGATCGGATAGCGCCTATCTCAGCCTTATCTTGAACGGAGATAGACCATGTCCAGCATCGACAAATCAGGCGCATTCACTCTCGGCGACCGCACCGTGAAGCGGCTCGGCTACGGCGCCATGCAGCTCGCAGGACCCGGCGTATTCGGCCCGCCCAAAGATCACGACGCAGCACTGGCCGTGCTGCGCGAAGCCGTTGCGCTTGGCGTGAATCACATCGACACCAGCGACTTTTACGGCCCGCACGTCACCAATCAGCTCATCCGTGAAGCGCTGGCGCCATATCCCGACGATCTCACCATCGTCACCAAGATCGGCGCCCGCCGCGATGCCAATGCCGCGTGGCTCCCGGCCTTCTCTCCAGAGGAGCTGACCCAGGCCGTGCACGACAATCTGCGCAATCTCGGGCTCGACGTGCTGGACGTTGTCAATCTCAGGATCATATTCGATGTGCATGGACCCGCCGAAGGGTCGATCGAGCAACAGGTCGCCGCGCTAGCCGGGCTGCAGCAAAAAGGTCTGGTGCGTCACATCGGGTTGAGCAACGCCACCTCTGCACAGATAAAAGAAGCACGGCGGATGGTCGAGATCGTTTGCGTGCAGAACCAATACAATCTGGCGCACAGAAGCGACGATGCCTTGATCGACGAACTTGCCCGCGACGGCATCGCCTACGTGCCGTTCTTTCCGCTCGGCGGCTTCAACCCGCTGCAGTCGTCTACGCTATCCGGCGTCGCGGAGCGCCTGGGCGCCACGCCCATGCAGGTCGCGCTCGCCTGGCTGCTCCGTCGCGCGCCCAATATCCTGCTGATTCCCGGCACCTCGTCCGTCGCGCATCTCAGGGAGAACCTTGCCGCAGCCGAACTCGATCTGTCCGAAGAGGCCGTGAGGGAACTGGACGCGGTGGCAATGGCTGCCTGACGGCGGCTGGCGACTCCAAGCAGCTCTTGCCCGCTTCGATCCAGTTTAGTTGATGCTTGCCGTGTTGGCCGGCTCCGCCGCCGGCCGCGCCTCATCGGGGTAAGGCACGCGGTAGCCGTTTGCCGCCAGCCAGTCGATCGCCGCTTTCGGCTCGTCGGTCTGGATGATGGTGGCGCCGCGCTCGGCCCAGAAACCGTAGGTCTCGCGCGGCAGGCTGGCGAGCACCGCCAACTCGTCGCCGCGACCACCGGCAAGGAAGCCGCCCGGCTTGTTGACGATGGCGTAAGTGTTGGCCCAGATGTGCCAGTCGCCCCTTATCGCCGCCGCCCGCATGCGGGGGCTGAACAACGGCCCGCCGGTATCGGTCAGCGTCTCCGACCCCGCGCGCCAGTTGATCATCTCGACCGCGCGCGGCGAAAAGATCCCGCTGACCTTCTCAGCGAAGCCGGCGTCACGAACCGCGTCGTCGGCAATAATCGGCATGAACTGGAAACCGCTGCCGATCGCACCCATGGCGGCCTTGACCGTGGTGATCCTGGCCGGGTTCCACAGGTTTTCCTTGACGATCACCTGCTCGGCCATGCCCAGGTCGCGCGCAACCGCGATCATGCCTGCCAGGCTGTCGACATCGAGCTTGTTGTCGATGTTGATGAGGATCCTGTCCTTGGTCGCCATCAGCATCTCGCGCAGCGTCGAAACCGGCTCATCGGTGACGGCGCCGGTGCCTTCGATCACCAGCCTGCAGGTTTTGAGCTCGGCCAGCGTGCGCTTGACCACCTCGCCCTTGCAATTCGTCGTGCGGTCGAGCCAGCTGTCATGCATGACGACGAACTGGCCGTCCTTCGAGCGCCTGACGTCGACTTCGACGATTTCGGCACCAAGCGCGATCGAACCCTCGACCGCGGCAATCGAGTTCTCCGCATAGAGCGTCTTGCGGGCCTGCATGCTGCCGGCGCGGTGTGCCGCCACCATGACGTGGTCGCGCCACTGGTTGGCGTGTTCAAAACGGTCGAGAATCTGTCTGGCGCGTGTTTCGTCTGCCGATGCCGAGCCCGTAAAGAGCGCCAAGACGGCGGAAAGCAGAAGGTTCAGCCAGGTCGTTCGCATGAGAATCGCTCCGTGCCGGATGGAGACCCGGTTAAGCGACGCACGTGACAGCCCAGTGAACGAAGCCGGCTTCGCAAATGCCGGAAGGTCAGGTCAATACCGGTTGAAGCGGCCGTTCTTCGATATCTCGAATGCTCAACTGCACAATTTTTGGGCCTGCCATGCGGATTTGCCTGGCAAGCAAAAACTTGTGACCAAGCTCGAGTGGCCCTGGCCCCGGAAGGGGTCGCATTTCTGAGAATTATGTCCAATAAGGTTGCGCGTCGACGCACAGGAGATCGCTTCATGCCGAACAGCAACATCGACCACGCCTTCACCGCCCGGGCCAAGACGGGCGCGTCCTTCGAGCCGACCTATGCCGGCGCGCTGTCGTTCATGCGACGCAAATACACGAAGGACGTGAAAGGCGCGGAAGCCGTGGTATGGGGCATCCCCTTCGACGCCGCCGTCACCAACCGGCCGGGTGCGCGCTTCGGGCCGCAGGCGATCCGCCGCGCCTCGACCATCCTCGACAACGATCCGCAATATCCGTATTCGCGCGATCTGTTCGAACATCTCGCCGTGGTCGACTATGGCGATTGCCTGCTCGACAGCGGCAATCACCAGAAGACGCCAGGCACGATCGAGCGCGAGGCGGCAAAGATCCTGAAATCCGGCGCCTTCCTGCTATCGCTCGGCGGCGACCATTTCGTCACCTGGCCGCTGCTCAAGGCGCATGCCGCCATTCACGGCCCACTGGCCCTGGTGCAATTCGACGCTCACCAGGACACCTGGCCGGACGACGGCAAGCGCATCGATCACGGTTCCTTCGTCGGCCGCGCGGTCAAGGAGGGAATCATCGACCCCGACCGTTCGATCCAGATCGGCATCCGCACCCATGCGCCTGATACCTTCGGCATCAAGATCCTGTATGGCCACGAAGTCGAGGAAATGCGCGCGTCCGATATCGCCTATGCCATCGTCGACCGCACCGGCGGCAAGAAGGCCTATGTCACCTTCGACATCGATTGCCTGGACCCGGCCTTCGCACCCGGCACCGGCACGCCGGTCGCCGGCGGGCCCTCCTCGGCAAAAATCCTGTCGGTGCTGCGCCAGATCAATCAGGTCGATATCGTCGGCGCCGATATCGTGGAGGTTGCGCCGGCCTATGATCACGCCGATATAACGGCAATTGCCGGCTCGACCGTGGCCATGCACTATCTCGGGCTCCTCGCGGAACGAAAGGCCCGGCTCGAGGAGCTGAACAGCGGCAATCACGCCGCTGCCGGATTGAATCAGGCAAGCGGCATATAGGTTTGAAATAACAGGGAATTCAGGCAGGCAATGAAACCGAAAATCTTCATCGACGGCGAACACGGCACCACTGGTCTTCAGATCAGGGCGCTGCTTGCCGAGCGCGGCGATCTGGAGATCATCTCCATTCCGGCCGCGCGCCGCAAGGAAGCGGCAGCCAGAGCCGAGTTCCTCAATGCCGCAGATGTCGCAATCCTGTGCCTGCCGGATGCAGCCGCAAAAGAAAGCGTTTCGCTGATCACCAACGATACCACCAGGGTCATCGACGCCTCGACTGCGCATCGCGTGGCCGAAGGCTGGGAATATGGTTTCGCCGAAATGGATAAGGATCAGGCGAAGACAATCGCCGGGGCAAAGCGCGTCGCAAATCCGGGCTGCTGGCCGCAAGGCCCGATCGCGACGCTCAGGCCGCTGGTGGCAGTCGGGCTGCTGCCGCCGGATTTTCCAATCACCGTCAATGGCATTTCGGGCTATTCGGGCGGCGGGCGGCCGATGATCGAGGACTATGTCGCCAAGGGCGAGGATGCGTCGGAATTCCTGCCCTATGGGCTGACCCTGCAGCACAAGCATGTGCCGGAGCTCAGGACCTATGCGAAGCTGTCGCATGATCCGATCATGCAGCCGGCGGTCGGCAATTTCGCGCAAGGCATGATCACGGTGGTGCCGCTGCAGCTCGGCGGCCTCGACTATGTGCCGACCGGCGCCGAGCTTCATGCGGCGATTGCCGACCATTTTGCCGCCATCGAAGGCGGCGTGGTCGAGGTGGCGCCCTATGCGCATCTGGAGCGCATGCCGGAGATCGATCCCGAAATCTACAACGGCACCAACCGGATGAAGGTCTACGTCTTCGCCAATGACGATCGGGCCCAGGCGCTGCTGCTCGCCGTCTACGACAATCTCGGCAAGGGCGCCTCGGGTGCCGCCGTGCAGAACATGGATCTGATGCTCGGCCTCAAACACTGAATGGACGCTCCGGTATTTCCAACGCACTGGAAGGTCGAGGCGCCAGAACTGATCGCCGAAACCTTCAGCAGCCGCATCTGGAAGGTTTTTCGCGCCGACGGATCGCTGGCGATTGTCAAGGCGCTGAAACCTTTCGACGACGTCGAGGACGAGCTGCGCGGCGAGCATTTCCTTGCCTGGCGGCGCGGCGAAGGCGCGGTGCGGCTGCTCGGCCGCGACGGCCACTGCATGCTGCTCGAATATGCCGGCGAAACCTTGCTGTCACAGGTTCTCGCCGAGCAGGGAGACAATGCCGCCACCGCAATCGCGGCCGAACTGATGGCAAGACTGTTCTCGCCATCCGACCATCCTGCCCCGCCCGATCTTCAGCCGCTGCGGGCACGGTTTTCCAGCCTGTTCAAGAAGGCGAAGATCGATCGCGACGCCGGCGAAAGGAGTCTCTACGTCGAAGCGGCTGCGACCGCGGAACGGCTGTTGGCCGATCCTGCCGACGTGCTGCCGCTGCATGGTGACCTGCATCACGACAACATCATGCAGGGACCGCGCGGCTGGCTGGCGATCGACCCCAAGGGCGTTCTCGGCGACCCCGGCTTCGATGCGGCCAACATGTTCTACAACCCGCTCGACCGCGACGATCTTTGCCGCGATCCCCTGCGGATCGCCCATATGGCCGAGATCTTCGCCAGAACGCTCGGCCAAGCGCCGCCCGCCATTCTGGATCACGCCATCGCCTATGGCTGCCTGTCGGCGTCATGGCATCATGAAGACCGCAACGCGATCGAGGAAGGCCGCGAATTATCCATTGTTACGGCGATCAGGACGGTGCGGCTCAGCCTCTGACGGCGATCTGGTTGGGCAGCGGATAGGCGCCCTTGGTGCCGCGCCAGTGCGCTGCGGCAAAACCCAGCAGGACAAGCGCGAATGCCTGATGCGTCAGTGCCATGTGCAGCGGCACGTGCATCAGCAGCGTGCCGATGCCGATCGAGGCCTGTGCCAGCACCAGCAGAAACAGCAGCGTTGCGCGGCGCGCATGCGTCGTTTCAGGCTGGCGGCGATGCGTCGCGATCAAGTGCCAAAGTGCTGCGACTGACATCGCGTAGGCGCCGAGCCGATGGACGAACTGAACCGTCTTCGGACTCTCGAAGAAGTTGCGCCAGGCCGGCTCCAAGATCAGCAGATCGCCGGGGATGAGCTTGCCGTCCATCAGCGGCCAGGTGTTGTAGCTCAGGCCGGCGTCGAGCCCGGCGACAAGCCCGCCTAGATAGATCTGGATCAGCGCCAGTAGCACCAGGAAGCCGGCCAGACGTCGCGTCGAACGATCGGCGGCGGGCCCGGAATGCGGCGCGAGTCCTCGCGCCACCACCATGGTCGCGGTGAAGATCAGCGCGGCGAGCGTCAGATGCGTTGCCAGCCGGTACTGGCTGACGGAGACCCGGTCAACCAGCCCGGATGCCACCATCCACCAGCCGATCGCGCCCTGCAGGCCGCCGAGAAGAAGAATGCCTAATAGTTTCGGCCCCAGGCCGCGCTCGATGCGGCGTGTCGCCCAGAAAAACACCAGCGGCACGGCAAACACCAGGCCGACACCGCGCGCCAGGGTCCGGTGCACCCATTCCCACCAGAAGATCGACTTGAACGCTTCGATGCTCATGCCCTTGTTGAGCTCGGCATATTGCGGAATCTGCTGGTAGCGCTGAAACTCCTCCTGCCATTCGGCGTCATTGAGCGGCGGGACAATGCCGTGGATCGGCTTCCATTCGGTGATCGACAGGCCGGATTCGGTGAGCCTAGTGGCGCCGCCGACCAGCACCAGTACAAACAGCACCAGAAGCACGACGTAGAGCCAGCCGCGCACCAGCGCCCGGTTGCGCAGGTCGCGGTCGCGGGCCACGAAAGGCGCGGCAGCTGATATGGCAGCCATAGGCTTGTCCCGGCTGGTTGCAGTCGCGGATAGGTGAACCATCGCAATCCAACTGGCAAGACCGGATAACGCGGCACGCCGTCGCGCCGCTTCTTGCGGGTTGCGCGTCTCTTTTGTTGGGCCTAAGCGATAGGGATCAACGGGATCGCGGAATGCCCATTCGCCTGAAGAAGCTGATCGGAACAATCCTGCTGGTGGCGCTAGTCATCGTCTATGCGCTCGTCGCATCGATCGTGGCGGTTGCCCAACTGGCGGAATCAGGACCGTGGGCGCATTTCCTGTTCTTCCTGCTCAGCGGCATGCTCTGGGTGCTCCCGGCTATGGGCATCATCAAATGGCTGATCCTGGAGCCCCCGCGGCCGAAGAACTGAGGCTCGCTCGCCGCTGCTAGATGGTGAAAGCCTGACGCTTGCTATCCGACGTGTAGGCAGCTCAGGGTGGTTTTCTGCCTTCCGTGTCGCCGATCGGAACGCGCCGGCGGCGCCACTTTCCGCCTCAGCACCTCTAAGCACGAACGTCTGGTGTGATGCCCGATGCGCGCGTTCGTAGGGCATCTCGCTGTTACACCGCGGTGACAAAAGCACCGCCACGGTGGCGTCAAACGGTTACCAAGGGCAGCAAATATCTCCGGCCTTCTGGGAGCGGCATGTCAGCTTCCCCAGAGGCTGCGTGGGCGTGTCGCCGGTTGGCTGTTAGCGCGGTGACTGGATCGCTCCACGCCTCGCAAGCGGGATAGCGAAATCTCGTGAAGGCAAGGTCAAGCTGCGTTCTTCGTTCTGAATCGGCGACGGGCGGCGGCTGGGAGAAATGGATGCACGTTGGGCGTCTGGAAGTTGGTGGGGCATGGGCGCGAGGCAGCCCGCGTGCACGCGCCTGGCCGGGCGGTGCAATGACCGCGCAGCGCCGCCTCGCAGCGATCCTGGCTTGCGACGTGGTCGGCTATTCGCGCCTGATGGAGCGCGACGAGCGCGGCACGCTCGAGCGGCTCAAGACATACCGCAAGGACCTCCTCGAACCGCTGGTCTCCGAGCATCAGGGCCGGATCGTCAAGCTCACCGGCGACGGCATTCTGTGCGAGTTCGCGAGCGTCGTAAACGCGGTGACCTCGGCGATGGCGATCCAGCAGGCTTTGGCAGAACACGAGGCGGAGACGCCGGAGGAAGAGCGGATTCGCTTCCGCATCGGCGTTAATCTCGGCGACGTGGTCTGCGAGGAGGACGGCGACCTCTACGGCGACGGTGTCAACATCGCCGTCCGTCTCGAAGGCATCGCCGATCCCGGCGCCGTGATCGTCTCGGGCACCGCCTACGACCACCTTCAGGGCAAGCTCGACGGCGGCTTCACGCCGCTCGGCGACCTGCGCCTCAAGAACATCGAGCGGCCTGTGCGCGCCTATCGCGTCGAGACCGACGCCAGCGCCTCGGTGGCTGCACCGCCTCCCCTGCCCGCGAAACCCTCGATCGCGGTTCTGCCTTTCACCAACATGAGCGGCGACCCCGACCAGGAATACTTCGCCGACGGACTGGTGGAGGACATCATCACGGGATTGAGCCGGGTGAACTCTTTCTTCGTGATCGCCCGCAACTCGTCCTTCACCTACAAGGGCCGAGCGGTGGACCTGCGCCAGGTCGGGCGTGAGTTGGGCGTCCGCTACGTGCTCGAAGGCAGCATCCGCAGAGCAGGATCGCGGGTGCGCATCAGCGGGCAGCTGGTGGACGCGATCAGTGGGCACCATGTTTGGACCGACCGCTTCGAGGGCGACGTGAGCGACATCTTCGACCTGCAGGACAAGGTGACCGAGAGCGTCGTCGGTGCGGTCGAGCCGAGCATCCGGCTGGAGGAGATCAAGCAAGCGCGCATGAAGCCGACCGACTACGTCGGCGCCTACGACCTCTATCTTCGTGCGCTGCCGCGCTTCTACAGCATGACGCGCGAAGGCTTCGCCGACGTGCGCCGGCTCACCAACGAGGCGCTCAGCATCGATCCAGGCTTCATCCTGGCGAAGGCACTCGGTGCCTATATCCGCAGCCTGTCCGTGAGTCAGTGCTGGCACGAGCCCGACGATATCCGCGTCGCCGTGCGCATGGCCCGCGAGGTGCTGGCGGACGCGCGAGACGACCCGACAAGCTTGCGTTTCGCCGCGCAGGTGATCGCCTATAGCGCCAGGGATTACGAGACGGCGCTGGACACAATCGAACGGTCCCTGCTCCTCAACCCCAATTCGGCGCAGGGCTATACGGGCAGCGGCTGGGTGAACGCCCATTCCGGCCGCCCCCTCGTCGCGATCGAGCACTTCCACAGGGCAATGCGGCTGAGCCCGGTCGACCCTGAGAAGGGTATCGCGCTCTCCGGCATCGGGATGAGCTACCTGATGCTCGAACGCTACGAGGAAGCGCTGGCTTGGGGAGAACGAGCGCTGCGCGAGATGCCGAATTACGGCTCCTCGCACCGGGTGGTGATCATGGCGCTGGTCAAACTCAATCGGCTGGACGAAGCGCAGGTGGCGGCGCGGCGGCTGATGGAGGCGTTCCCGACCTACACGCTCGGCCTGCAGAGGCAGATCAACCCGTGGCGGGACAAGGAGTTCGCCGAGGGCTACGTCGAGGCGCTGGGTATTGCCGGCGTGCCGGAGTGATCGTCGCTTCTGGAAGGATAGTTCTCTGGCCGGCTTGTCCGAGGACTGAGCGCGTAGAGTAGTTGTGAACAGCCGGCCGTCCACCGGTACCAAGTGTCAGACTTTCACCGTTAGATGGTGACGAACATCTTGCCGGCATTGGCCAGCGGCGTCGTCACACCCGACAGCATCGTGCGGATATGGGCAACGCTCTGATAGCGACCGTTGACCGAAATGCGCGGCAGCGCGTGCAGGAAGCCTGAATGCTCGGCGCGCAACACGCCGTGGCGTGTGGTCACTGCCGAGGCATAGCCGGAGTCACGGGCGAAACCGACTTCGCGGTCGCCAACGGCGCTGGCATAGCCGTAGGGATAGGCGAAATGGCGCGGTACCTCGCCCAGCTCGGCCTTTAGGATGCGCCTGACGTCGTCGACCTCATGGCGCGCATCGGCTTCGGAGAGCCGCTTCAGATTGCGATGATTGACCGTATGCGCGCCGATCGTCACCAGCGGATGCCCCGCCATGGCACGGATCTCGTCCCAGTTCATCAACATGGCCTGGCGCGCGTCCAATTCGATACCGTTCGACCGCGCCAATTCGCGCAGCACCGCGCGCTGGTCCTCTTCGCGGACCTCCAGCGTCAGATAATCCTGCAGCCGTGCAAAGGCCTGGAGTTTCTTGGCTGGGGTCGAGCAGTCGATCGTCACCGCACCGTTGGGTGTCGTCAGGATCAACCGGTCCCGCGCATTGACGATGTCCTCGACCACCTCCCACCATAGATCGGCGGCGCCGTTTATCAGCCCCGGCGCAACATAGATGGTGACCGGCACGCCGTGCTTTTCCAGCACCGGCAGCGCTTCGGTCATGTTGTCGCGGTAGGCGTCGTCGGCGGTGATCGCCGCGAACTGGTCGCCCTTGCCGCCCGCCTTGATGCGCTCGATCGCCTCGTCCAGCGTGACGAATTCATAGCCGTCCGCCTTCATGTCGGCGATCACGGCATCCAGGAATTCAGGCGCGATGTTGAGGTGCCGGTTGACGCTATCAGGCTTTTCCGGCGTGGCGGTGACCCGGTGCAGCATCAGGATCGCGCCGATGCCGCCGACAAACGGCTTGGCCAGCGGGGCAAGACCGGTATAGCGGACGACGTTGAGCGCCAGTTTCCGGATTGCCTCGCTCCCGTCGATCATTCGTTCACCTTTTGCGCCTAGGTTCATCCAAGCAGGGAATGCGCCTACGCGAGCCCCCCATCGCGGTGAATACGCCTTAAAGGATTGAGGTATGATTGACGCCACCGCGTCATTTGATGGCAATCGGCTCGAAGCAATGGAGGCGGCGCCGCGCGCGTTGCCGGTGGATCATGCCGGCCTGTCGGTTTCGGTCGCCGATAGCGTAGCATTTGCGGCTTATGCCGAATTCTGCCGTTCGGCGCTATTCGCACCGGCGCAGAGCCCGGCCTGGATCGTGAACTGGGCTAAACATGCCGAAGCGGACAGCGTTTTGGCGACGCTGAGCGCTGACGGCCGGCCGGTTTTTTCGGTGGCGCTGGAAGTCACACGCAGCGGTCCGTTCCGCGTCGCCCGTTTCATGGGCGGCCGCCATGCCAATGGCAATTTCGCTGCCGCCGACTCGTCTTGGCTGGCCAAGGCGGATGGTGCGGCTATCCGCTCGATGCTGGCGGCTGTCGCCAGGGCGCGACCGGACATCGACGTCGTCGCACTGGAACGGCTGCTGCCCGATCTCGACGGCATTGCCAATCCGCTTGCCTTGCTTCCACATTATCCGAGCCCCAACCTGTCGCTGGCCGTCGATTTGGTGGGAGGTTTCGATGCACTGCTGTCGCACGCGAGCGGCAAGCGCAAGCGCAAGAAGCACCGCTCGCAGATGCGCAAGTTCGAGGCCGTCGGCAGTCATCGCCGCATCGAGGCCCGGACAGCGAACGAAGTGAACAGACTGCTCGATGCGTTTTTCGAGATGAAGGAGTTCCGCTTCCGCAAGATGGGCATCGCCAACGTTTTCGGCGAGCCGGAGGTTCGTGCTTTCTTCCGCGCGTTGTTCGTCGAAGCGCTTACCGATGACAAGCCGTCCTTTGTGCTGCACGGGCTCGAGGTTGCCGGCAAGCTTCGCGCGGTCACCGGATCGAGCCGCTCGGGAAAACGCCTCATCTGCGAATTCGGGGCGATCGCCGACGACGACCTCGCCCATACCAGCCCCGGAGACTTCCTGTTCTTCGACAACATCCAGGAGGCCTGCGAGAGCGGGTTCGACGTCTATGATTTCTCGGTCGGCGATGAACCCTATAAGCGGCTGTGGTGCGATATCGAGAGCCAGCATTTCGAGGTGCTGATTCCGCTGACGCTGAAGGGCCGCGCGCTGGCGCTTGTCCTGCAGCAAGGCGCGCGCCTGAAAGCCTTCATCAAGAACAACCCGACGACCTGGAAGCTGACCAAGTCGCTGCGCCGCAAGACGGCCAAACAGGCAGCACCTGCCGCGGGCGAAGACGACAGCTGACCGCTGCCGAATTTCCGTGACCTTCGACCTGAATTATCAAACCGTCTCAGGCGGCGGATCGCCGTCCGGGCACCGGCGTCCCCGGCGTCTCATGGCCGATGGGCGTCACCAACGTCAGGTCGGGATATCCGCTCTCGATCAGCTCGACCGCAGCCTGCGCCACCTCATCGTCCGGCTCCAACATGGACAGGAAGACCTCCGTGCCCTCGCCCACAAGGCGGCTGATGCTTTGTGGGTCGGCGGGCCCGCATTCGACCACGACCAGATCGTAGGCGGTGGTCAGCGACTGCATGATGATCGGCAGCCGGTCGGCGGCGCGCATGGCACGGACCGGATCGGCAGTGCCGACGGGAATGACGTGGCAGTCCGAATAGAGATCGGGATGAATCACGTCGCTGAACTGCGCTTCGGAGGCGAGCAGATTGGTGATACCAGGGAAAAGCCCGCTGTCGAGCATCGGCCGCGAGGCAGCGCCAGACGCTGTGAGGTCGAGCAGGAGCACACGCAGGCCGGCGTCGGAGATTTCACGCGCCACCAGCACCGCTGAGGCGGCGGCCTCGTCGCCTTCCGGCGACACGAATATGGCGCGTGCCGTACCGCTTGAGATCAGTTTCTCCACCGCCTTGTCGATGTCGACCTCGCCAAGGGTGGCGCGCGCCGGCTCGACGTCCTCGCCAATTGCCGGGGCAGTTGCTTGCGCCGCGGCAGCCGCTTCCGGCTCGACCTCCGTTTCCGCCCGATCCTCGAACTCTTCGAGACCGGCCTCTCCGATACCGGCGCCTTCCACGTCGGCTTCTTCGATGTCGGCCGGTTCGTGCCTGGCAACAGGCATCGCGACTTGTTCGATCCGCTCGAATCGAGCGCCGGCGGCCGGCCGCATGGCTCGACCCGAGAACAGCTCTTGCAGAAGCGTCACGATCGCCATGAGCAACAATGAACCAACGAAGGCCGCACCGATGATCGGCAGGGTTTTTGGGAAATAGGGCTCGGATGGCGCCACCGCGCGCGAAAAGACACGGGCGTCGACCGGCAGGTAATTGCTGTCCTTGCGCGAGGATGCCTCCCGGTAGCGGGTCAGGTAGGATTCGAGCAGCTGCCGCTGGGCGGTCGCTTCGCGCTGCAGCGCGTCCAGTTCGACCTGCTGGTCGCCGGCGCGCGCCGATGCGGCCTTCAGCGTGTTGACGTCGGCGACAAGCTGGTTTTCACGGGCCTGGGCGGTCTGCGCCTGCGTCATCAGCCCTTTCATGATCTTTTCCGCCTCGTTGCGGATCTGCCGATCGAGATCGGCAAGCTGCGACCTCAGCGCCCGGATGCGCGGATGATTGTCGAGCAAGGAGGTGGAGAGGTCGGCGATGTTGGTCTTGAGCTCCACCTGCCGCTCGCGCAGGCGCTGGATGAGTTCGGAAGACAGCACCTCCGGCACCGCATCCAGCGAGCCGCCATTCTGCAGCGCCCTGCGCACGCTGTCGGCGGTCGCTTCTGCCGACGCGCGATTGGCGCGCACTCGGGACAGTTCGCTGGACAGTTCGGAAAGCTGCTGCGTGGCGAGCACCGAATTGTTGCCGCCCATCAAAAGATCGGACTGGGCACGGTAGCTTGCTACCTTGGCCTCGGCATCCTTCACCCGCTTCGTCAGGTCGGCGATCTCAGGCGCCAGCCAGTCGGTTGCGGCGGAATTCGATTCGGTCTTGGCGTTGCCCTGGACGGAGATGTAGGCGTCGGCGATGGCGTTCGGAATTTCGGCGGCGAGCCTGGGATTTTCCGAAGAGAACTCAATGACGATGACACGGGACTTTTCAACGCGATAGACGTTGAGCTTCTCGCGCATGGTCTTCAGCACGCGTTCTTCCGGCGGAATCTCGCTGGGATCGCTTTTCAGGCCGGCGACGACGAGCAGGCGGCTCAACACCGGCATGTCAGCCGCCTCGTCGAACTCGGGAAGCCGTGACAAATTAAGCTTCTGCGCCACCTGCTTGAGGATGTCGGTAGAGGAAATGACCTCGACCTGGCTGGTCACGCCTTCCTCGTCGAGAATTGGCCTGTCGTCGTTATTGGTGCCGTCGGGGCGCGTGTAGACGGATTCGCGCGTTTCGATCAGAAGCCGTGTTTCGGCCATGTAATGCGGCGTGGCGAGCCAGGTGAGCGCGAGCGCCAGGCCGGTTATGACAAGCGCGATGACAAGAATGCGCAGCCAGTTCCTCGCTAGGCTTGCGAAAAGCTGCCTGAGATCGACGTCGACATCTGCGGCCGCTGATTGAACGGACATGCATCCTGCTCCGGTACTTAAAGGCCGTCGCGTTTGAACAGAACCATGCGACGCGCTTTAAGCTCTTGGTTTCATGCGTGTCGTTGCCCCAAAACCGCTGCGCACTTTTGGGCGACATGCATCAGTCAGGATGGACGGTAAACAACTATGGTAACTCAGCCGTTAATATCGCGGTAAGCATCTGTTAGGTTCTACTCGCAAGCGGCAATAAAAGCATCGAAACCGGCCGTCCTTTGTCCGAAGCCGCCGCTTCCGCCGCGCACCTTTACCGGCCATTAACCCTAACGGGATGATAACGGACCTCGACCCCCAAAGTTTGCCGCGGCGTAACAGCGGCCAGTCGAAGGTACGTGTCCGGTCATGAAAAGCACTGCTTCCCTCTTCCACGCGCTGCTCGCCGTGTCGTTGCTTGCCGGCTGCTCCAGCTACCGGCCGGCACCGGCCGCCTTTCATAAAATGCTCGACCAGCCCTATCGCCTCGGCGCCGGCGACCGGGTCCGCGTCACCGTGTTCGAGCAGGAAGGGCTGACCAACGTTTATAGCGTCGACCAATCGGGCTATCTGTCCATCCCGCTCGTCGGCGCCGTACCGGCGCGCGGTCACACCGCGCAGCAACTCGAAGGCGAAATCGCCGACAAGTTGCGCCAGGGCTATCTGCGCGATCCGGACGTTTCGGTCGAGATAGACCGGTACCGGCCGATCTTCGTCATGGGCGAAGTCGGTGCCGCGGGCCAGTATTCCTATGTTCCCGGCCTGACCGTGCAAAAGGCGATTGCCATCGCCGGCGGTTTCAGCCCCCGCGCCAACCAGGAAAGCGTCGACATCACCCGCGACATCAACGGCAAGGTTATGACCGGTCGCGTGGCCACCTCCGACCCGCTCCTGCCCGGTGACACGGTCTACGTTCGCGAACGCCTGTTCTAGACCACGTGGCCGACACACTCAGGATCGTCCACTGCTTTCGCTCACCTGTCGGAGGGATTTTTCGTCACGTGCGCGACCTGACCGAGGCGCAGGTTGCCGCCGGGCATTTGGTCGGCATCGTCTGCGATTCGACGACGGGCGGCGATTTCGAGGAACACCTGTTCGAACAGATGAAAGGCAGAATGGCGCTCGGCATCCACCGCACCCCGATGCAGCGGCATGTCGGGCCAGGCGACCTCGCCTCGGCCTGGCGCACCTTCAAGATTATCAAGGAATTGCGGCCGGACGTGCTCCACGGGCACGGCGCCAAGGGTGGCGTCTATGCCCGCCTGTTCGGCTCATTGTTGCGGGTATCAAGGTCTCGCGTAGCCCGCCTTTATTCGCCCCATGGCGGCTCTCTGCACTATGACGAGACCACCGCCGCGGGGAAGCTGTTCTTCGCGCTCGAACGGTTCATGGCGCGCTTCACCGACTATCTTCTGTTTGTCTCCGACTATGAAAGACAGACTTATCGCAGGAAAGTCGGCGAGCCGCCCACACCGAACAACCTTGTCCACAACGGCTTGCGCGCCGCCGAGTTCGAGCCGGTGCGGGCCGAGCAGGATGCGGCCGATGTCCTCTATATCGGCATGATGCGCGACCTCAAGGGACCGGACATCTTCATCGATGCGCTGGTCCTTGCAGCAACCCGGCTTGGCCGCCCGTTGAAAGCGGTGATGGTCGGCGCCGGCGACGACCTGCCGCGCTACCATGCGCAAGTGAAGGAGCTTGGGCTCGAAGGCCATATCCGCTTCCTGCCGCCGATGCCGGCGCGCAAAGCCTTCGCGCTGGCCGAACTGGTTGTCGTTCCCTCGCGCGCGGAAGCCATGCCCTATATCGTGCTGGAGACGCTTGCCGCCGGCAAGTCGATGATCGCCACCGCCGTCGGCGGCATCCCGGAAATCCTCGGCGCCGGTTCCCCTGCTCTGATCCGGCCCGACCCGCGCGAACTCGGCGACAAGATGAGCACGGCACTGGCCGACCTCAAGGCCTATAGCAGCCTGATGCCTAACACCGCCGACCTCAAGTCACGATTCGGTGCCGACGTGATGGCCGCCGCGATCGAGACGGCCTATTTCGCCGCGCTCAAGCGTTAAGCCCCAAAAGCTTCTCCAAAGCCACCTGTTGTTTCAAGGGTTTCTTAGCTCTCTTTTGCTATTCACCCGGGGGAAGCTTGGCGGATACACCATGAACGAGATCGATCCCGCACGCCGCTTTTCGATAGACGCGGTGCGCAAATTCGACGGCCCGGCGAATGGCGATAGCCTTGGCGGGATGAACGACGTCGCCCGTCAGGTCGCGTCACAATACCGGCGCGATACCATGTCGCCGATCATGGTCAGCGGCGTCTTGCGCATGGTCGAATTCGCGCTGCTGTTCCTGTCGGGTCTCTGCGTCTATTTCTACTATGTCGGCTTCTTCAACCATCTCGCCTGGCAATATCCGCTGACGATCGCCGCCGCCTCGTTCCTCGCCGTGGTCCTGTTCGACGTCACCGACTGCTACCAGATCGTCTCACTGATGCGGCCGCTCGCCAATTTCGGCCGTCTCCTGATGGTCTGGGCCGGCACCTTCGCCTTGATGGCGCTGACGGCATTCGCCATGAAGACGTCGGAAGACTATTCGCGCCTGTTTTTCGGCACATGGTTCGTCGTCGGCTTCATCGTGATCTTCGGTCTCAGGCTAATGATGTCGAAGCTGATCCGGCGCTGGGCGCGCGACGGGCGCATGGAACGCCGCGCCGTCATCGTCGGCGGCGGCCCGGCGGCGGAAGTCCTGATCCGTTCCGTCGAAAAGCAGCCCTACAACGACATCCGCATCTGCGGCATCTTCGATGACCGCGGCGACAAGCGCTCGCCGCCCATCGTCGCCGGCTACCCGAAGCTCGGCACGGTTTCCGAGCTCATCGAGTTCGCCCGCATCGCCCGCATCGACATGCTGATCGTGTCGCTGCCGCTGACCGCCGAATCGCGCGTCCTGCAGCTTTTGAAGAAGCTGTGGGTGCTGCCGGTCGACATCCGGCTCTCGGCGCATTCGAACGCGCTGCAGTTCCGGCCGCGCGCCTATTCCTACATCGGCTCCGTGCCGATGCTCGATATTTTCGACAAGCCGATCAATGACTGGGATTCGGTCGCCAAGCGCGCCTTCGACATCGTCTTCTCGATCATCGGCATCATCGTGTTCTCGCCGGTGATGCTGGTGACAGCGATCGCCATCAAGCTCGACAGCAAGGGACCAGTGCTGTTCCACCAGAAGCGGCATGGCTTCAACAACGAGATCATCGATGTCTACAAATTCCGTTCGATGTACACGGACAAGGCGGACCCGACGGCCAAGCAGACGGTGACCAAGAACGACCCGCGCGTTACCCGCGTCGGCCGCTTCATCCGCAAGACCTCGATCGACGAGTTGCCGCAGTTCTTCAATTCGCTTTTCGGGTCGCTGTCGCTGGTCGGGCCGCGCCCGCATGCCATTGCCGCCCAGTCGCACAACCTTCTCTACAATGAGGTGGTCGACGGTTATTTCGCGCGCCACAAAGTCAAACCCGGCGTTACCGGCTGGGCGCAGATCAATGGCTGGCGCGGCGAGATGGACACCAACGAAAAGATCCGCATGCGTACGGAGTACGACCTCTATTATATCGAGAACTGGTCCCTGCTGTTCGACCTGAGGATCTTGTTTCTGACACCGATCCGGCTGCTCAACACGGAAAATGCCTATTGAGCGCCGTCGCGCATGACCTGCCGCCGGCCGCAATCAACGCCAAGCTGATCGCGCTGATTGCGTCGGGCGCGGTTTTCCTCGGCGTCTTCCTGTCCGGTTTCGTCATTGCCGAGCCTGCCCCATACGACGTCTATATGGCCGGGCTGATCGTGGTGTGGGCTTTGTTCGGCCTGCGCATATCGCGCGCGGCGGCGCCGCTGCTGGTGCTGCTGGTGATCATGAACATCGGCGGCATGATCTCGATGACCCAGATGTCGGACATTGCCGGCACCCCGCTCTATATCTCGGTGTCGTTGTTCCTTGCCTTTACCGCGGTGTTCTTCGCCTCGGTGACAGCAGTCCAGCCCAGTCTCTACCGGGTAATCTTCCTGGCCTATGTGATGTCGGCGGTGCTGACCTCGCTGCTTGGCATAGCAGGCTATTTCCATGCCTTCCCCGGCGCGGAGATCTTCACCAAATACGACCGCGCCACCGGCGCCTTCCAGGATCCGAACGTGTTCGGGCCGTTCCTGGTGCTGCCTGGCACCTACCTGCTCTATCTCCTGCTGACGGGGCCCGTCTCACGCATGCCGCTGCTGGCGGTGCCGCTGCTGATCATCACGGCAGGCATTTTCTTCTCCTTCTCACGCGGCGCCTGGGGCATGTTCGGCGTCGCGGCGATCCTGCTCACCGGCACCCTGTTCCTGCAGAGCGCCAGTGGCAAGTTCCGGCTTCGCGTCGTCGTCATGACCATCGCCGCGATTGCGCTGCTGGTGATCGCGATACTCGTCATCCTGCAACTGCCAGGCGTTTCGGAAATGTTTTCCAGCCGCGCCCAGCTGGAACAGAGCTACGACACCGCCCGCCTCGGCCGTTTCGCCCGCTACACGATCGGTTTCCAGATGGCGCTGGAGCATCCGCTCGGCATCGGCCCGCTCGTCTTCGGCACGATGTTCGGCGAGGACACGCACGACATCTGGCTGAAGATGCTGATGGACTATGGCTGGCTCGGCTTCGCGTCGTTCCTCGCGCTGACCTTGTGGACGATCGCGGCGGGCTTCCGCATTCTCCTGCGCGACAGGCCCTGGCAGCCTTACCTTCTGTGCGCCTATGTCGCCTTCATCGGCAATATCGGCCTGGGCACCTTCATCGACATCGACCACTGGCGCCATGTCTATCTGCTGCTCGGACTGATCTGGGGCGCCATCGCGCTGGAATACCGCCACCAGCGGCAGCTGGCGGCGCCTGCACCGGCGGCTGGGGCATGATGGATTTCTGGGGGCAAGTCTAAGGTTGGAAATGGTCGGAGTGGCCGGATTCGAACCGACGACCCCTTGACCCCCAGTCAAGTGCGCTACCGGGCTGCGCTACACTCCGGACCGGTCGCGATGTATCGTGATAACCCGGTTCGGGTCAACCGAATTCGGCGGCCATCCCGCGGATGCCCGGCGCGATGGATTTGAAGTTCCTGCTCTGTTGTATGTCGTCAGCACTCAGGAACTTCAAATCCAGAATCATACTCGCTTACTCGTACGGTTTGATGCTCCGGCGTCGCCGCTATGGGACGGGCCGACTTTCCACAGGATGTGTCAGCGCGGCTGTATTGACCAGCGCGTTTTCCGGAAGCCGAAGCGCGGTCGCTATTCGCCGGAGCTTCGAGGGATCGGCATTCTTGCCGTTCTCGATATCCGCAATCTCATCGACCGCCAGGCCGCATGTCAGAGACAGTTCTTCCATGCTGTATCCCCTGGCTTCCCGGATAGCTCTCAGGGCGCTGTGGTCAGGCGCAGCTTCGATTGCCGCCAGTTCGGAGAAGGGTTCTTTTTTGGCTATGTGGGACATTGGCAACTCCGTGGTCTGAAAGAGTTTGATCAAATAATGATGTTGCCTGAGACGGCCGGGAGAATGCCCGCTCATTGACGATTTGCCAAGCACCAAAGGAACCGTCACAGCATCGTGATTCCGGACCGGCTCGGCCTTCGCTTCGGCGCGGAAACGCCATCCCGATCAGGTCCTTTGACCGGCGATCGTCGACCCTTTTGAGCCGCTCGCTTGTCAGGCGACTGTCGCTGGCGCGCCAGCCGCTTTGAAAGGATCGAAACCGCGGGGGCCCAGGCGCAGAACGCGTCAGGGGCCGCAATTTTTGAGCCGACGCGTGAACCTTTTAGAGCCGCCAAGACGATATGGACGCTAAAAAGGCGCTCCCCAACCGGAAGGACGCCAAGGTGTATGGTGCTGCAGCTCGACTGCAAGGGCACCGCTGATCGCCTGTCATCAACGAACATGGCGGCCGTCCGGAGACGGCCGCCATGTTCTTTTGTCTCAGCGTGCCGATCTCGATGTCGTTCGTGACGTTTTTTGCTGTCGGCTGAGGAGCAGACTGGCGACGAGCCCGACCACAACCAGCCCGACGGCGGCTGCTGTCGCCGGGTGCTCGCGGGCTGTCTTTTCTATCACCCTGCTATGCCTCCTGATCGCAGGCAGAGCCTCACTGAAGCGCTCGGCAAGATCCGAGTAATAGTCCGACGCTGTGTCACGCCCGTCCTCGTAATAAGCGCCGCCCCGCCTGGACACGGCTTTCCTCAGCGCCGCCAGTTCTCTGGAGAGGGCCGCGACCTGCTTTTCAAGGTCGATGTCGGAGAGGGTCGAAAATGATACCATGATATGCGTCCTTCCTTTCCGGGAGGAACGCATGATTTCGGAAGCAGTTCCGGTGTCTGCCGGCGATTGATCGGCTCCTAGCGCACCTGATCGAGCAGGCGCTTGCATTCCAGAAGGTCGAACAGCGCCTCCTGCAGCAAAGCGCGATTGTCGCGTGACAGTTTCGACGTGCCCGGCTGCACCGGCCCTTCGTCGTCGGTCTTGCCCAGGCCGAAAAAGCGGCGGCTGGGTTTCACCTTGGGCTCGCCGACCAGCATCTCGTCATCGGCGCCGCGCGGCTGGGCAGCCGGCGTCAGCGGCACCGCATCGGCCTGCCGGCGTTGCGATATCGCCTCGACGGCGGCCATGTCGCCATTGCCGATGGCGACCAGGAAATGGTTGCCGTTCTCGCGCAGCAGCTTCTGCACGCCCTTGATCGTATAGCCCTGGTCGTAGAGCATGTGGCGGATGCCCTTGATCAGTTCGACATCCTGCGGCCGGTAGTAGCGGCGGCCGCCGCCGCGCTTCATCGGCTTGATCTGGTTGAAACGCGTTTCCCAGAATCGCAGCACATGCTGCGGCAGGTCGAGATCTTCTGCGACCTCGCTGATAGTGCGGAAAGCGTCGGGGCTCTTGTCCATGGGCGAAATCCTCACGCTGGAGCATGATCCCGAAGTGGGAATCGGTTTTCGGGCAGGATCACACTCAACAAAGAACCATTCCGATCCAGCTTGTTCTGCCGAATCGGGCCTTATTTCAGCGGTTTATGAAACAATATTCAAGCCCGGCGTCAAAGGGAGCGGCCGTTTTCAACCGGGCTTTGAGGCGCAGGCGCTATTTTCCGCCCTTGGCCTTGCTGTTCTGGTGGGCGCGCAGGATGCGGTTCTTCAGCACATTCGACGATTTGAAGGTCATCACACGGCGCGGCAGGATCGGCACTTCTTCGCCGGTTTTGGGGTTGCGCCCGATGCGCTCGTTCTTGGAGCGGACATGGAACGTCGCGAACGACGACAATTTCACCGTCTCACCGCGAACGATCGCTTCGCAAATCTCGTCCAGAACCGCTTCGACAAGCTCGGCCGATTCAGTACGCGACAAGCCAACCTTGCGGTAAACGGCTTCAGCAAGATCGGCGCGCGTAAGTGTCTTTCCCCCCATGCGAACCGTCCCATCAGCTCAAAAACATAAATCGATACAAGCAAAGATAGAGCCTAAGTAATTGATCCGGCAAGGTCAAGGACCGAACCTGTCAGTTCGGCACTTACCAGCGAACCAAAACCGCGCCCCAGGTGAAGCCCCCGCCCATCGCCTCGAGCAGCACCAGGTCACCCTTCTTGATGCGGCCGTCGGCGACGGCCACCGACAAGGCCAGCGGCACGGAAGCAGCCGAGGTGTTACCGTGCAAATCGACCGTAACCACGACCTTTTGCTCTGCTATGCCGAGCTTTTTGGCGGAAGCGTCGATAATTCGCTTATTGGCCTGATGCGGCACGAACCAGTCGAGATCCTCAGCGGTAATGCCGGCCTGTGCGAATGTGGCTTCGATGACGTCGGTGATCATGCCGACCGCGTGCTTGAACACTTCGCGGCCTTCCATCCTGAGATAGCCGACCGTTCCGGTGGTCGACGGCCCACCGTCGACGAACAGCTTGTCCTTGTGGGCACCATCGGAGCGCAGGCTGGCCGCCAGCACGCCATGGTCGGCAATACTGCCTATCCCCTCTCCTGCTTCCAGCACGATGGCGCCGGCGCCGTCGCCAAACAGGACGCAGGTCGAGCGGTCGCTCCAGTCGAGGATGCGCGAGAAGGTTTCCGAGCCGATCACCAGCACGCGTTTTGCCAGGCCGCCGCGGATATAGAGGTCGGCGGTGGTCACGGCGTAGACGAAGCCCGAGCATACCGCTTGCATGTCGAAGGCGAAGCCGTGATGCATGCCGAGCCGGTTCTGGATCTCGACAGCGGTCGCCGGAAAGGTGTTGTTGGGCGTCGAGGTCGCCAGCACAATCAGGTCGATATCATCAGGCGTCAGGCCGGCATCGTCGAGAGCCGCGCGCGCCGCCGCCTCGCCAAGCGAAGCCGTCGTCTCGTCGTCGGACGCAATATGGCGCTGGCGGATTCCGGTGCGCTGGGCGATCCATTCGTCTGACGTCTCGACCATGCCTTCGAAATCGGCATTCTTCATAATGCGGCGGGGCAGCGCGGCGCCCGTGCCGCGCACGACTGATCTGATCAAGGTTCTTTCCTATTCCTTTGCGTCGGCAACGACGTCGGATTTCCTAGATGTCTGGGCCTGCGGATTGCGCGCGTGGAACAGGTCGAGATCGGCTTCGATGCGATCGAGCAAATTGTTGCGCACCATGTCGTAGCCAAGCTCGATCGCCGCCGCGAAGCCGTCCGAATCAGCCCCGCCATGGCTTTTCACCACGATGCCGTTCAGCCCCAGGAAAACACCGCCATTGGAGCGGCCGACATCCATCTTTTCGCGCAGGCGATCGAAGGCGCCCTTGGCGAATATATAGCCGATCCTGGCCATCAGCGTGCGGTCCATCGCGGCGCGCAGGTAACCGGCGATCTGCCGTACCGTGCCTTCCGCTGTCTTCAGCGCGATGTTGCCGGCAAATCCTTCGGTGACGACCACGTCGACGGCGCCCTTGCCGATGTCGTCGCCCTCGACGAAACCGTGGTAGTTCATCGAGGCCATGTTGGCCTCGCGCAACATGCGGCCCGCCTCCTTGACCTCTTCCTGGCCCTTGATCTCCTCGACGCCGACATTGAGCAGACCGACGCTCGGCCGTTCGATGCCGAAAACCGAGCGCGCCATGCCGGTGCCCAGAATGGCAAAATCAACCAGTTGATGCGCATCCGCGCCGATGGTGGCGCCGACGTCCAGCACCACGCTTTCGCCGCGCAATGTCGGCCAGAGCGCCGCGATCGCCGGGCGGTCGATGGTCGCCATGGTGCGAAGGCAGAACCTCGACATCGCCATCAGCGCGCCGGTGTTGCCGGCCGAGATGCATGCGTCGGCAGTGCCTGTCTTGACCGCCTCGACGGCTTTCCACATCGACGACTTCCAGCGGCCATGACGCAGCGCCTGGCTCGGCTTGTCGTCCATCCTGACAGCTATCTCGCAGTGGATGAACTCGCTCACTTCCGCCAGCTTGGGGAGTTTTGCGAGCTCGGGGCGCACCGCCTCCTCGCGACCATAGATGACGAAACGGATGTCGGGACGCCGGGTCGCGACCGTCATGAGCGCCGGGATGACCACGCTTGGTCCGTGATCGCCGCCCATGGCATCGATGGAAATCCTGATCACGCGGTAATCATCTCACAGTTTGCTTGAGCGAGCGCCTGGCGCTGGCAATTGGGGCTCGCGAAGGTTCGGCGAAAATAGCGTTTTTGGGCTGCCGCACAACCGGCTTTCTCCGATTGGGTCGGCTTTTCAGGATTTTCCCAGCAGAGAACGCAGCTTTTGCTGGAATTCGCTTTCCGCAGTTCCGGCATCGTCGGCAGCCTCCATCGAAACGCCCTGCTTGCGCGGATAGGGATCGATCGCCAGTCCAAAGAATTGTTCGGCGAGCGCCCCGACATCAATCGTATTGCCGGAGAATGTTTCCGGGCTGTCCGGCCCTTCGGCATCGAGCAGGATCTCGCCGCCGCCCTCGAAACCCTGCCGCCCGAGCTTGGACTGCTCCGGCAGGAACAATCCGTCGACCGCCTCGTCGATATGCGCCGCGACCGGCTCGAGGGTGACGATGCAGGCCTGGGTGATATCGGCCTCGACACGGCCGCTGACCTTGACGCCGTTGCGCTTCCATGGCGTCACCAGAAGTTCGGCTCGGTAGTTCTCGACCGAGAGCAACTCGTGTTCGCCGGCCAGTGCGGCGCGCTGCGCGGCGTCAGCCTCGATAACCACAGGCAATCCCTTCTGTGGCAGCCGGGCGACATTGGCCACAAAGGACACAGGGCTCTGGGAATCGGCGTGTTTCATCTTTTCCTTAGATAGTCTTATTCTCTTAGATAGTCTTGGCCACGGGGAATGCCACCGTGCCGGAAACAATCGATTCGGTCGGCTGTTCCGTCAGCCGCTTAGAGACATCGGCGACGTAGTCGGCAAGATGTGTCGCTTGCGGCCAGGCGCCGGCATCGGGCGTTACATTGCGGGCAAGGGCCGCGGCGAGCGCATCACGGTCATTTCGTTCGAGCGCATCGTCATAGGCGGCGGTGCGGCCGTAGTACATCTTCGCCAGTTTCTTCATGCGCTTCGGCACACCGACGTCGCCGACGCCCAGTTCCCGCAGCGAATGCTCGACATCCATGAAGAACTCGTCGATCAGCACTTGCGCGACCTCGCCTCCAACACCGCCCTCGCCGCGCAGCCGGTGCTGAAACAGGAACATGTGCAGCGACAGCATCTCGAAGCGGCCAAGCGGTGTGTCCGGTACATTCCAGTCGGAATAAAACACAGTTTGCCGCGCCGCTGCCACGATTTGTGCGTAAAGCGCCTCGGTGATAGCGCGGTTGGCGTGACGTTCGCGACCAAAAAGGCGCTGGAACATTGAGGGTGGTCTCCCGGGGACCGATTGTTGAATTGGCCTTGTTGCATCGGCGAGCAAGCTGGTTTACCGGTTTTGCGGCCCAGCGCAAGTTGCGGCCAGCTAATGGAGTTGTAGTTGCGCGCGCTGAAATTCAAGTCGACTTTTCTGCCCAGATTCGCTTTGTCCAGGTCCGCTGGCGCGGTCTCGCTGCTGGTGGTTGCTTCGGCGCTTTCAGCCTGCAACTCGTCGAAGATGATCGGTGATCTCAATCCAAGTGAAACGCTGACGCAGGGCTATGTCATCGACCAGCAGGCGATCGACCTGGTGCCGGTCGGCTCGAGCCGCGAACAGGTGCTTCTGGCGCTTGGCACCCCATCGACGAAGGCGACTTTCGACAACGAAGCCTTCTATTACATCTCACAGACGCGCAAGCGTTACGTCGCCTTCGACAAGCCGAGGCTGGTAGACCAGAAGGTGCTGGCCGTCTATTTCGGCGAGGACGGGCGCGTGACGCAGATCGCCAATTACGGCTTGAAGGACGGCAAAGTGTTCGACTTCATCTCGCGGACCACGCCGACCGGCGGCAAGGATCAGAACTTCCTCAGCCAGATCATCAACGGCGCCAGCAAGCTGGCGCCCGGCCTCCCCGGTGGATCGTCGCCCGGCATGTGATCCCTACCCAGTCGCCGCCCGCATCAAGAAATCAGGCAACAAAAAACCCGCCGGATCGCTCCGGCGGGTTTTTGTTTGAACCGATAGTCCTGTTTGGTCAGCCGTGCGCGAGTACGGCCAGCAGCAGCAGGGCGACGATATTGGTGATCTTGATCGCCGGGTTGACGGCCGGGCCGGCGGTGTCCTTGTAGGGATCGCCGACCGTGTCGCCGGTCACCGAGGCCTTATGCGCTTCGGAACCCTTGAGATGCTTGACGCCGTCCTTGTCGGTGAAGCCGTCCTCGAACGACTTTTTCGCATTGTCCCAGGCGCCGCCGCCAGAGGTCATCGAGATGGCGACGAACAGGCCGTTGACGATGACGCCGAGTAGCGAGGCGCCGAGCGCTGCAAAGGCGGACGCCTTCGAGCCCGAGATCAGCAGCACGCCGAAGTAGACGACCAGCGGCGCCAGCACCGGCAGCAGCGACGGAATGATCATTTCCCGTATAGCGGCCTTGGTCAAAAGATCGACCGCACGCGCATAGTTCGGCTTCGACGTGCCGGCCATGATGCCCGGATCCTCGCGGAACTGCTTGCGCACCTCCTCGACTATAGCGCCCGCCGCGCGTCCGACGGCCGTCATGGCGATGCCGCCGAACAGATACGGGATCAGGCCGCCAAAGATCAGACCCGCGACGACATAAGGGTTGGAGAGGTCGAAGGAGACCTCGCCCATGCCCTGGAAGTAAGGATATTTGTCGCCATTGGCGGCAAAGAACTGCAAGTCGTTGGAGTAGGCCGCGAACAGCACCAGCGCGCCGAGACCAGCCGAACCGATGGCGTAACCTTTGGTGACCGCCTTGGTGGTGTTGCCGACGGCGTCGAGCGCATCGGTGGATTGACGTACTTCCTTGGGCAAGCCGGCCATTTCGGCAATGCCACCGGCATTGTCGGTGACCGGGCCGAAGGCGTCGAGCGCAACGATCATGCCGGCAAGGCCAAGCATCGTGGTGACCGCGATCGCCGTGCCGTAGAGGCCGGCGAGCTGATAGGTCGATATGATGCCGCCGACGATGACGATCGCCGGAAGTGCCGTCGATTCCAGCGAGACCGCAAGGCCCTGGATGACGTTGGTGCCGTGACCGGTGACCGATGCCTGGGCGATGGAGTTCACCGGGCGCTTGTCGGTGCCGGTGTAGTATTCGGTGATCACCACGATGAGGCCGGTCACCAGCAGGCCGACCAGGCCGCAGATGAACAGGTTCCTGCCGGTGATCGCCATGCCGGCGACGGTGCCGATCTCGCCCCAGCCCAGCGTGACCGAGGTGGCGACGCCGAGACCGATGATCGACAGCAGGCCGGTGACGATCAGGCCCTTGTAGAGCGCGCCCATGATCGAGCCGTTGGAGCCGAGCTTGACGAAGAAAGTGCCGACGATCGAAGTCAGGATGCAGGCGCCACAGATGGCCAGCGGATAGAGCATCGTGGCGCCGAGAACGGCGGTGCCGCCGAAGAAGATGGCGGCGAGGACCATGGTGGCGACCACCGTCACCGCATAGGTCTCGAACAGGTCGGCGGCCATACCGGCGCAGTCGCCGACATTGTCGCCGACATTGTCGGCGATGGTGGCCGGATTGCGTGGATCGTCTTCGGGAATGCCGGCTTCGACCTTGCCGACGAGATCGCCGCCGACGTCGGCGCCCTTGGTGAAGATGCCGCCGCCGAGACGAGCGAAGATCGAGATCAGCGAGGCGCCGAAGCCGAGCGAAACCAGCGAATCGATGACGACGCGGTCATTCGGCTGAAGACCCATGAAGTGGGTGAGGATCAGGTAATAGATCGAGACGCCGAGCAGGGCCAGTCCAGCGACCAGCATGCCGGTGATGGCGCCCGACTTGAAGGCGATCTCGAGGCCGGCAGCGAGGCTGTTGGAAGCCGCCTGCGCGGTGCGTACATTGGCGCGCACCGAGACGTGCATGCCGATGAAGCCGGCGGCGCCCGACAGAATGGCGCCGATCAGGAAGCCGATGGCGGCGGTGATCGAAAGCAGCCACCAGGCGAGCAGCAGGACCACGACGCCGACGATAGCGATGGTGGTGTACTGACGCGCCAGATAGGCTTGCGCACCTTCGCGGATGGCCGCGGAAATTTCCTGCATGCGTGCATTGCCCTGATCGGCCGCGAGGACCGAACGTGTCGCCCATATGGCGTAAAGGACTGAAAGCAGACCGCAGGCGATGACAGCTGAAATTATGGTCATTGCCGGATTTTCCTCGATTGATGACCCAAAAGAACCCCTCCCTGGGCCGTTGAGACAGGGGAGGGGGGTTTGGCCCCCGCCGAACCGGCCCCCCCCCCCCCGGATGTCGGAAAACGCGGGGGGCGCGCACAAATATATT